>JBILGV010000183.1:0-3427 GCA_044350865.1 Pseudanabaena sp.
ATTTTTTATTTGAGGAGTTACATTCTCGTACAGCTAAGGGTGAGCCGATCATGGCTGATGATGCTTTTGATCGATATGTGCGTCAGTCGATGGTGGTTGATTTTGACCAGTTTATTGAGCCTTTGCAGAGTTTACCTAGGAAGATTTCTGAGCCAACAAAACATGGTAATTCGATGGCTGGCGAAATTGATAAGGAGGTTTTGATTCAAGCTTTGGAGCAGGAAAGGTTGCTTAGTTTTGAGGAGAAGTTTGAACAAGCGATTAGTACTGCCCATGCTGAGGATGTATCGAGTTGGATTGAGGCGATCGCGCATTGCATTGCCAATAGTTCTTCGCCTATTCGCTTGGTGGATTTACAAGCAGCTTTGTCTTTACCCATCATAGAAATTTGGCTAGGTTTACTTTTGGGTGATTTTAAACTTGAGCAACGAGGGAATTTTTATGATTCAAAAGAGCTTTGGATTAACTAAGGGGAAAGTTGTCCATGTACGGCAAGCCAAATACAGGCTGGCTCGACACTGGTATATTCAACGCGATGTTTTGTATGGGCAGGAATGAGAAGATAATCTCCAGCTTTTAGTTTTATTCTCGAATCGTCTACATAGGAAAGCTCGGCTTCACCTTGAAGTAAAATCACCCATTCATCGGTAGTTTGGTCATACCATTGTCCAGAGGGAGTAGTTTGTCCCGTGGAAATGATGCGCTCAATCTGGATATTTTTACCAGAAACAATTTGCTCAAATTTTTCTAGATGATTTAGCTCTTGAGGTAGTTCATAGATATTTTGCATGGTTAAGCACATCCAAAAATTAGCAGCAAAGAAAATCTTAGTATGTCGTATTTTAAAATACGACATACTATCACTGCCAATCTAGCATCAAACACCAAAAAAAGTTATGGCGCACGCGAAGCGTGCGCCATAACTTTTTTTGGCTTTATGTCGTATATTAAAATACGACATCGCTGGCAATGACATGAGCAAAAAACAAATCATCATTGGAATCGTTGCAAATGCAGGCGGGGTAGGGAAATCAACTCTCGCTGTCCACCTCGCCTATGAATTGAGCAAGCATAAAGTATCAGTTGCATTAATCGATCTTGATCCTCAACGGGCTTTGGATGTTTTCTGTGGACTCCCACCCGCCACCCCAGAAACGTCAATAGTTGGCGCTTTGTCTAAAGAATTTACAGGTGATTGGACATTGGTTCCTGCATGGGATATTCCTAACATCGAAGTCTGTCAAGGGCATCCCAGCATGGCAAGACTAGCCGATGATTTGGTGATTCGTCGCAGAGGAGAATACGCTCTTGCAGATCGCTTAAAAAGTCATCCCCTCCGTCATGATGTGGTGATCTTGGACTGCCCTGCCACAATGGGCATAATTTGTGAAAATGCGATCGCGGCTAGTACAGGCTTACTTGTACCGATCCAGCTAGAAATGAAGTCCATCTCTGGAGTTGCGGATTTAGTTGAATGGGCGATCGCTATCACAGATGATCTCAAACTCGATCCTTCTCCACAGATACTTGGACTAGTACCTAGCCTCTATGACAGTAGCCGTGCAATCCATCGACAATATTTACAACAGTTGCCAGAAATAACTGAACAGTTAAGGATCAAACTCTATCCCCATATCCGTGATTCATCGGAATTCAAAAACTGTAGCGCTAATGGAGTGCCATTACAAAAATATCGACCGAATCATCCTGCTTGCAGCGATTTTCAAGCGATCACCAAGGACATCATTAAATTATTAAAAGATTAGGATGGGCGGTGCAAAGTGCCGACCATGTTAGAACACATAAATTCAAACAGGAAACATCACAATGGGAAAGATTCCATCAATTTCACAAAGATTTACTGGCGCAATCCAAGCGACAGATCAAGCACAACGTATCAGTGAACTACAAGCCGAAGTAGAAAAGCTGCGATCTTCTCAGTCTCCAGTTCTCGAACACCAAATTGAAACCCTCAGATCTCAGCTACAAGAACAGTCGGGGGAAAAAGATATTGAGGTAAGCAAGATTCAAGCAAATCCTCATCAACCGCGTCAGACTATTACCAATGAAAGTATCCAAATCATTGCTAGAAGTCTCGAAAAAGACGGACAAATTACCCCATTAATTGTGATTCCTCAAGATGACAACTATCTCCTATTAGATGGTCAACGACGTTGGGAAGCAGCCAAAATCTTAGGATGGCAAACATTGCGATCGGTCATCGCGATCATGCCCGATGACTTACATCGGAAAGCACTACTGACATTTATTCACCATGAGGATCTTAATCCTCTTGACAAAGCCGAAGCAATCTTTAAAGAAGTTGCTGATGCTACCCGTATGGGAGCAGAGGAGATATTGACGGTTCTGGCAACGGTGTTAAGACGGTTAGAAAGACAAAAACAAACAAGTCAACTAACAAGTCTTGTCACCGTCACCACCGAAGAACAGATCTCAGGACTTCAAAGTTTAGGTGTTAATGAATCTGAAGAAAAATTACTGTTAGTGTTGCTAGGTTTAGCGCTCAACCCAACATCAGTAAAAGCAAATCTGATGCCGATGCTGTCCTTGTCTAATGACTTAAAGCAAGCGATTAGGGAACGCGGACTCAAGGGCGCTCATGCTTTAGCGCTTTCTGTCCTATCCGCTAAGACCTTAGAAACTTCAGAAAAAATAGCATCAAAAGAACGGATCAAGGCAACTGAGCAGGTATTATCACAGGATTTAAATGTAGCCAAGACTAGAGAACTTATTGCTCAAATTAAGGCTAAATACATTAAGTCAGAGCATAGTCCATCAAAGCAAGTTACAGCAATACAGCGTAGTGTAGAGAAATTATCTAAGGCGAATATCGCCAATATAGATTCGCAACAGCTAACAGATCTACGCGCACTGTTTCAGCAAAAGTTGGCAGAAATTGAATCTATTTTAGAAGTTACAAATGGTTAAATGAAATCTTGAATCTATTCGAGAACTACCAAGAGAAAAGTATTAAGCGCGATCGCTAGTAGAGTTCAACTAGTAATCAGATACACTATAATATTTATGAAAATGAAAAGCTTTTTAAGAACATGACCGATTTTTCTGTAGATTTACACTTAGATGAATTAACATCTCTTGCAAAAAAGTTAGGAGAATATGAATATCGGTTCGGTATTACATCAGAACAAATGTTTAGTAGTGATATCAAAGTAAGCTCGTTTGAGGTAAAACGACCTTTCAGAGATATTGTTGTTGAATGGGAGACATATTACAATGAGTATATTTCTAAGCATAACCAAATACTACTAATAATTAATTGGGTAGCGACTTAAAGCGGGACAAAAGTAAGTCAGTGCAGAGTGAAAACGAAATAAGAATAAAGCCCTAGGAATTATTTCCAAGGGCAGATATCGTACTCTTGATGAACTAAATCCAGAGTCGAGAT
>JBILGV010000184.1:0-3422 GCA_044350865.1 Pseudanabaena sp.
GGAGTTTTCACAAATATAAGCTCCTGATAAACCTAGCCAAGTTGTAAAAAATTTACTTTGACAACTGATATGTTGTTAATGTAACCTACAATTAGTAAAGAAACAAGCAAGTTGTTTTACTCGCGTAACTATAGCGCTTCGAGCTACAGGTATGCATTAATTATCAGGAGCCTTATAAAGACATGACTGCAACGGTTCAAGCACTTGTCAACCAACCATACAAATACGGATTTGTTACGTCCATTGAGTCGGACACGATTCCACGCGGACTGAGCGAGGATGTCGTTCGCATGATTTCCGAGAAGAAAAACGAGCCAGCATATATGTTGGAGTTTCGACTCAAAGCGTATCGTCAATGGTTGAAGATGCAAGAACCAACTTGGGCGCATGTCGATTATCCTGCGATCGATTATCAGAATATCGTTTACTATTCAGCCCCCAAACAGTCTAAGAAAAAGGCAAGTCTGGATGAAGTCGATCCTGAGTTGTTGGACACCTTTGAGAAACTAGGAATTTCGATCAACGAGCAGAAGCGTCTTAGTAATGTCGCCGTTGATGTAATTTTTGATAGCGTGTCCATTGCCACAACATTTAAAAAAGACCTAGCCAAAGTCGGTGTCATCTTCTGCTCGATCACCGAAGCGATGCATGAATATCCCGAACTAGTCAAAAAATATTTAGGCAGTGTCGTACCGATCGCTGACAACTATTACTCAGCCCTAAATGCCGCAGTATTTACCGATGGCTCCTTCGTTTATATTCCTAAAGGCGTGAAATGTCCGATGGATTTGTCTACTTATTTCCGCATTAACAACGGTGATTCGGGACAGTTTGAACGCACCTTAATCGTTGCTGAAGAAGGAGCCTATGTTAGCTACCTTGAAGGCTGTACTGCGCCTATGTTTGACACGAATCAACTGCACGCCGCCGTAGTTGAACTAGTCGCCCTAGATGATGCCGAGATCAAATATTCCACAGTCCAAAACTGGTTCGCTGGTGATAAAAATGGCAAAGGTGGCATCTACAACTTTGTAACTAAGCGTGGTTTGTGCCAAGGTAAAAACTCAAAAATTTCTTGGACTCAAGTGGAAACTGGTTCTGCAATTACTTGGAAATATCCTAGTTGCGTTCTTGTCGGCGAAAATTCCGTCGGTGAGTTTTATTCAGTGGCGTTAACAAATAACAAACAACAAGCTGATACAGGCTCCAAGATGATCCATGTGGGTAAAAACACCCGCAGCAAGATTGTTTCTAAAGGTATTTCCGCAGGTGGTTCCCAAAACAGCTATCGTGGCTTGGTAAAAATTTCACCAAAAGCAGAAGGCGCAAGAAACTATTCTCAATGCGACTCAATGCTAATTGGTGATTGTTCTCAAGCAAACACTTTCCCCTATATCCAAGTCCAAAATAACACCGCAAGAGTGGAGCATGAAGCCTCTACCTCCAAAATTGGCGAAGAACAACTCTTCTATTTCCAACAACGCGGTATTGCGGTGGAAGATGCTGTCTCCATGATCATTAGCGGATTCTGTAAAGAAGTATTTAATGCTCTGCCTATGGAATTTGCAGTTGAAGCAGATAAACTCTTAGCATTGAAATTAGAAAATAGTGTGGGCTAAAATAGAGTTGACGCGAAGTATCAATTTTATTTGTGGATTGCAGACTTATGGAAGAACTTATAGAATTGCGATCGCTAGTGCAGAGAGGAGATTTACAATCCGCACTCACCTTGATCGATGAACTAGAAGAGATGAGCAAAGACGATAAGGTTAATAAAATCTACAGTTATGCTGTGATTCTTTTATTACATTTAATTAAGCAATCTGCGGAAAAACGCTCTACTAGTTCTTGGGAAGTTTCAATTCACAATTCGGCAACTTCGATCCAACGTACTAACAAACGTCGTAAAGCTGGTGGTAATTATCTAAGCGATCGCGAACTTAGGGAAATTCTTGATGAGGCATATGATCGCGCTTTGGACAATGCTCGACTGGAAGCTTTTGGTGGTGCTTATGATGCGATCGCTCTTGGTAAAATGGTTAATCGATCTGAGATTCTCGAACAGGCTATGCAAGATATTACTCCCTTCCCAGCTAAGAAATAACGGTGCGCGGCTTCGTTGAGAACGGGTATAATTATTCGTGAGTGCATCAGGAGAATAAATCTATGCAACTGTTATACGAGCAGGATTATGGACTATGGGCTGAGCAGATGGCAGATTTGTTAGCGGCGGGTCGCTTTTCTGAGTTAGACATTGAGAATTTAGTCGAAGAGGTACGGGATTTGTCTAAACGGGAGCGCGATCGCCTACTGAGTAGTTTGAGATTGATTACACATCATTTACTCAAGTGGGACTATCAACCAAAACGCAGGTCGAGGAGTTGGCAAACTACAATCCAAAGAGAACGACTAAATATTAAAAAATATTTGCAAGATAGTCCAAGCCTGAAGCGTTATTTAACTGATGAATATGTGTGTCAAGTTTATGAAACTGCTCGTTTAGATGCGATCGGGGAAACAGGTTTAGATATGCCTGTTGATTGTCCCTATGTTATTCGTAATGTGTTGGAGCGAGATATTAATGCAAATTAATGAAAAAAGCTCAATCCTAGTTACAGGTGGTACTGGTTCTTTTGGTAAAAAGTTCGTGGAGCTAATCCTTAAAAAATTTCCTAATATTCAGAGATTAGTAATTTATTCACGCGATGAATTAAAACAGTTTGAGATGTCGCAGCAATTTTCTGAGTCAAAACACTTAGGATTGCGCTATTTCATTGGTGATATTCGTGATGTGCGACGCTTAACCCGTGCCTGTGAAGGCATTGATATCGTAGTTCATGCCGCAGCACTGAAACAAGTTCCTGCTGCTGAGTACAATCCGATCGAGTTTATTCGTACTAATGTTTTAGGTTCGGAAAATGTCATTGAAGCGGCTTTAGACAGTGGCGTAAAGAGGGTTGTCGCTCTGTCTACTGATAAGGCGGCGGCTCCAATTAATTTGTATGGCGCGACTAAGCTCTGTGCTGACAAGTTATTTGTGGCGGCTAATAATATCAAAGGCTCTAGAGATCTCCTGTTTAGCGTTGTACGTTACGGTAATGTCATGGGTTCGCGAGGATCGGTAATTCCTTTCTTTTTACAGAAACGTCATGAAGGGATTTTACCAATTACTGATCCACAAATGACTCGTTTTAATATCACCTTAGAAGAAGGTGTAAAAATGGTCATCTGGGCGATCGAGAATGGTTTAGGCGGTGAAATTTTTGTGCCGCGAATTCCGTCTTATCACATTACTGATGTTGCTACGGCGATCGCTCCTGAATGTGAGCAGCGTATCGTGGGGATTCGGGCAGGGGAAAAAGTTCATGAAGAAATGATTACGACTTCAGATTCTTTTACTACGGTTGATTGTGGTAAATATT
>JBILGV010000055.1:0-31234 GCA_044350865.1 Pseudanabaena sp.
TAAGGAATATAATGGCGAATACGAAGAGAAGTTAAGACAATATCAAAAGCTAGGGATTCTGTATTATGTGGTTTACAATTCCTTAAGCGGTCGCAGGGGACGTTACAAAAGGCATGAGTCTTTGGAACTCTATAAATTAATTGATGGAAAGTATGAATTATTGCCATCCGTGGCGCTGTTGTCGGAGTCTGGCAAAGTCGTATGGATGCCAGAGATTGGCTTAGGAATCGGCTGCGAGCGGCGTATATGTGGTAATTGGGAGCGGGAGTGGCTCTATTGGTACGATTTGGATAATGTGCGATATCCCACGGCTGAGGAAAGCGTTGAGCAGGAGCGCACGATTGCTAGACAGGAGCGCATGATCGCCAATCAAGAGCGGCTGGCTAAACAACAGGCTGAGCAGAAAGCTCAACGTCTTGCGGAAATGCTGAAAGCGATGGGAGTTGATGTTGATCATGAGTAACAAATTAAATCAAGATGCAGACAATAATCCTCAATTTAACGATATTTTGCTTTATACCTCTCCCAATGGTGCAGTAAAAATCGAGGTGATTTACGAAGGTGAAACTTTTTGGCTAAGTCAAAAGAAAATCGCTCAACTTTTTAATGTCAGTGTCCCCACAATCAATGAGCATTTGCAAAATATTTTTCAAACAGGAGAGCTAGAGCAGGTTTCAACTATTAGGAATTTCCGAATAGTTCAACGTGAGGGCAACCGTGATGTTACGCGAGAAATCGATTTTTATAACCTTGACGTAGTTATTGCGGTAGGTTATCGGGTCAATAGCTATCAAGCCACTCAAGATGGTGCTTGGGCAGGTGTCGCTATTAACGAATGGCTCCAAGGCAATCCATCTTTGGTATCTGAGTTACCAAACAATCTCAAATCACAGGAATCAAATTTAGAAGTCAGCGAGCGTTTACGTCAGCTATCCGTTGCCTTGAAAAAAGCTCAAACAGGAGTTTGATTTTGGAGGCAAAACTATAGTTAACGATCCTCGAAGTGGCAAGCCGATTCATTTCCCTAAAGGCAATCTGACCAAGACACCTAAAGAACAAAGAGTAGCGTGGGGTAGACAAGAACGTGGTCAATATATTGCTGAATGGATAGCTAGAGGATATCCCGTCCCCGAAGAGGGTTGGGCAAGCTATGATATTCACCATATTCACCCTAGAGAATTGGGCGGCGATAACGACTTTGATAACCTTGTGCCTGTGTTGCGTGAAGTTCATCAAAGCGAATTTAACGAATTTTGGCGTAATTGGTAGGATTTTATTATGCAGACACAAGCTAAATCTAAGATTGACGCAATCTTAAAAAACATCGAACAGCTAGGCAGAATTGAGTTAGATAATATAGCGATCACCATGCCCCTAGATTCAAAAATTTTACCCCCGATAACAAAAGCCGTACAAGATCTAGAAACCAGACTACATATCTCTTTGCCAGATGATCTCCAAGAGCTATGGCAAAAATGCAATGGGTTACGCCTATTTGAAGACAAAACCTATGGACAATCAGGATTAATTATTTGGTCGCCGCAAAAAGTTGTTGAAAAACAAAAAACTTTAAGACGAAACTCTGATGAATTTCAAGATGGCGATCTCATTATTGGTGAGTTTCTTGGCGACTCCGATTTGTTAGTTGTAAGATGCGATCAAAATTTTAGTGACTTTGGCAAAGTAATCATCTCTCTCCCGATTGACCATCGCTCAGACTGGGACTACCTACCATACCTATTACCAGAATTTATTCAAAAATTTATTAATAGTCAAGGCGAAAAATTTTGGGCAGTATAGATTTCAAGAACATTACAATAAGAAACAACTTCTTCATAAAACAATGAGAAAATACTTCAACACCGCAGGACCCTGCAAACCAGACATTCACTATATGCTCTCATCCGTAGAGCGTATGCCCCATATTAAATCACTCATCGATCAACAAAATTACTTCGTGATCCACGCGCCGCGTCAAGTGGGCAAAACCACCGCTATGCTCACCCTCGCCCAAGAACTAACCGCCAGTGGCGAATATACCGCCCTAATGGTATCCGTTGAAGTCGGTTCCGCTTTCCCCGATCAACCCGAAATCGCTGAAAAAGCAATCTTAGGTGCATGGGCAAAAAATGCGCGATTTTGGCTACCAAAAGAACTTCATCCGCCAGCAATCCCCGAGGCAGAATCAGGGCAACGCATTAATGCCACCTTGAATCTATGGGCGGAAGTCTCACCCCGTCCCTTTGTGTTATTCATCGATGAAATTGATTCTCTGCAAAATCAAACCCTGATTAGTGTATTGCGTCAATTGCGTGATGGTTTTCCAAATCGTCCCCAAGGCTTTCCGCAATCATTGGGGCTAGTGGGAATGCGTGATGTCAGAGATTATAAGTATGCCGCAGGAGGCAGTGAAAGACTAAATACTTCAAGTCCATTTAATATCAAAGTAAAATCCTTCACCTTACGCAATTTTAATTTAGGCGAAGTCAAAAGACTTTATGCCCAACATACCGAAGCGACGGGACAAATATTTACCGAAGAAGCAGTTAATTTAGCATTTCATTTGACGCAGGGACAACCTTGGCTAGTCAATGCGATCGCCAAAGAAATTACTGAATATATGGCTCCCGATCCCGCGATTCCGATTACAGTTGAATTAATTAATCAAGCTAAGGAAATTTTGATCAAGAGACAGGATACTCATTTAGATAGTCTTGCGGAAAGACTGAGGGAAAGTAGAGTCAAAGCGATCATTCAACCAATTTTATCTGGCTTAGAACTAGGGGATACACCAGAAGACGATCGCCGCTATTTGTTGGATTTAGGTTTAGTGGTGCGTAGTTTGGAGGGAGGATTAAAAATTGCCAATCCTATTTATCAAGAAGTAATTCCCAGAGTGTTATCTCAAGGAACACAGGACAGCCTGCCAATGATTCAGCCTAGCTGGTTAAATGCTGATGGTAGCCTCAATCCTTACGTTTTACTAGATACATTTCTCGACTTTTGGCGGCAACATGGCGAACCTCTATTCAAAAGCACTCCCTATCCAGAAATTGCGCCCCATTTAGTATTGATGGCTTTTTTGCATCGCGTGGTTAATGGTGGTGGCACATTGGAAAGGGAATATGCGATCGGTTCTGGTCGTATGGATATTTGTCTGCGCTATGGCAAAATAATCTTGGGAATGGAATTAAAGGTATGGCGCGAAGGTAGACGCGATCCTTTATCAGAAGGCTTAAAGCAATTGGATAAGTATCTATCAGGATTGAAGCTAGATACAGGCTGGTTAGTGATTTTCGATCGCCGTGAGGGTTTACCACCAATTAGCGATCGCACCACGACCGAAATTGCTCAAAGTCCTGATGGTAGGTCTATTATTGTGATTCGGGGATAATTAGTTGTGATTTAGTTTAAAAAAGCCTCAATCTTACTTGCTTCTTGCAAGCTCCGCTTAATACAGTCACCCAGCGCCACACCGCCGATAAAATTGGCACTGATGTATAAACCTTGGGACTTCTGCAATTCTGTTTCCACTGTCGCAAGACGCTGTAAATGTCCGATTTCATATTGGGGAATTGCCTTATCCCACACATGCACAGCGATCGCCTTTGGTTCAGCCTTAGTATCTGGACGGAGAATCGTTTGTTTGAGATCTTGATGAACGGCTTGGACGATTTCAGATTCCGAAAGTTTCGCTAGAGCAGGATCGAGAGTTCCACCGATGAAATTGAGCAGTAATTGCCAACCTTCAGGAGCCCGACCTGCAAATAAACTGGATGACCAAATCGTTCCCAAAGTCCGCACACCTTGAGTACGGGGAATGAGATTACCAAAACCCTTCATATCATAGGCAAACTCGCTCTTCGGATAGGCAAGCACGACACAAGCGACAGTCGGATAGAAAATTTTGCTTAATGCTTGACTGGCGACTGGCAAATAATCTTGCAATAATTTGGCGGTGACATAGGCGGGTGTAGTTAATACCACTGATCGCGCTGTGACAATTTCTTCCCCTGTTGGTGTATCAAACTTAGCGGTATAGATATCGTCCTGTTTGGAAAGCGATCGCAAAGTCCATTGTTGTTTTACGGCTGTGCCTTGCTCTCTGAGCTTAGTGGCGATCGCTTCGGGCAGCATTTTGATACCTTGGCGAAATGAACCGAGTTCACCCGATTTGATTTTAGGTAGATCAGCATTATCCACTTTTTGAGCTTTACGCTCTTTCAACGATTTGACGGCTCCAGCAATTAAACCGCCGTGATTAGCTTCGAGTCGATAAATTTTAGCAAAAGCAGCACTGGCACTCAATCCTTTGGGATCTCCTGCATAGACCCCAGAAATAAACGGTGCAACCAAGTTTGCTACTGCTTGTTTACCTAACAATCTCGAAAAGAATTGATCGACAGATTCTTCTCCCGCCATCGCAGGACGCGCAAAGCCAAAAGCCCCCAGAGCTAAACGAATTTTGCCGCCCAAAGTTAAAATTTTCGTAGCGATCGCGCTCGGTGGACTCATCGGCAATGCATTTAACTTGCCATCGAGAAACACAAAGCGCGGTAACTTACCATCGGCGAGGACTAACTCATCTTTGAGTCCCACCTGAACAGCAAGACGCAATAATTCGGGAGCAGGTTGGAAGCTATTTGGTCCTTCTTCCCAGAGATAGCCCTCGTCATTTTTGGCTGTGGTGATTGCTCCACCGACTCGATCCTGTGCTTCGGCAACCAAGACGCGGTAATTCTTAAAAATCGCCAGTTCATGGGCGATCGTCAATCCCGAAATCCCTGCCCCAACGACAAGGACATCTAATGGTTGATTGGTTACTACGGATTGAGCCGAATTCATACGCTTGGTTGATGAGTCGATTGATCAGTTTTTAGTTTAACAAACGAAGCTACGGTTGTTTTACCTTATAGATTGGTATAGGCAAGATATAAATTCACATTACAAATCAAATCTTCACGTTCCCCTTAAAAATAAGCACAAAATAAATAAGCACAAAAAAGGGTTCGGAGTCCGAACCCTCTTCTATATATTCAGTTATAAGCGAGAGGCTAGTCTCTCAAAATCTGCTTGAGTGCTAGAAAGCATTCTGCTACGGCTATCTGGATTGCGATCGCTGCTCAAATTTGGAACGAGATTACGAGCTTGCAATGCCATATGCAACTGCAAATGGGTTACATAATCACTCAGATCACCTTGGATATAACCTTCTGGGAGTGGCAAAGATTTATTGATAGTCACCGCGTTACCTCTCATTTGATATGTAAACTAAACGTAAAATTTTAAGCCCTGCTCTTAGTTCACCTTAAACTCAGCAAACTAATTAAGCAGCCTTTACCTATGACTTCCGACATAGAATCTATCATACAGGGAGACTGATAAAGTTTACGAAGATACGAAGCTTAATCTTTAGATCAAATACTTAACAATAGTGATACAAATCCTAAACACTTTCTGGGTCAACGAATGCATAGTCAGCCACCACTTTGCCACCAATAATATGCTCTTGCAGAATCATCTCTAATACCTCTGCGGTAGCCGAATGATACCAAACGCCATCGGGATAGACTAACAAAATCGGACCGCGATCGCATACACGCAAACAATTAGTTTTCGTCCGAAAAATTTTAGTTTCGAGGTCAAGCTCTTTGATACGACGTTTGAGATAGTCCCATGCTTGCAAGCCGATCGCTTTTTCACAGCACAGTGGCTTAGTCTGATCAGCACAAAGAAATAAATGCTTTTCAATCTGGGGAATCGATAAGTTCGCAGCCCGTACGGCTAACTGTTGACGTACTAAATCTAGATCTAGGACGATCTCTGCATCTAGATTAGTTATTTCAGGAATTATTTCCATAGAAGTTTGGTATATTTTCTGGGATTTAAAGTTATAGCCATATTCAGGTTGGCACTTTGACTCTTTGGACTTTATCATTTTTTCCTGATTCGAGATAATGGCGATCGCATTCATTACCCCTCTAAACCATTGATCTGCATAGGATCGCCTGTGAGTGAAAATGGCTATAATTGACAGATTATGTTGTGTAAGAGAAATTACAATGTCAACTGTTGCAGTGATTAAGGAACACATTGAGATGACGCTGGGAGTATGTGGTGGGAAACCGCGTATTGCTGGACATCGGATTACGGTACAAAATATCGCGGTGTGGCACGAGCAGATCGGGATGTCTCCTGATGAAATTTTGCTGCATTATCCTAGTATCAATTTGTCAGATATTTACGCAGCTTTAGCATATTATTACGATCATAGAGAAGAAATTAGAAAGCAAATTGAAGATGATGAATTGTTTGCTTTGGCAATGAAGAAAAATACGGTTTCTCTTGTGCAGCAAAAGTTGAGAAATCAGCATGAAAGATAGAATTCGGTTTCATTTGGATGAGAATATTAGTCAGGCGATCGCTAATGGTTTGAGAAGAAGAGGAATTGATGTAACAACGACTCCAGAGGAAAATCTGATTGGTAAATTGGATGAGGAACAGTTGGCTTTTGCTATATCCCAAAAACGAGTAATTTTTACTCAAGATACTGATTTTCTGAGACTTCAGCAGCAGGGTATTTCTCATTATGGTATTGCTTACTGTCAACAAAAGAGTAAGTCTATTGGGGAGATTGTGCAGGGTTTAGTTTTGATTTGGCAGGTGCTTGAAGTAGATGAAATGATGAATCATCTTGAATATTTGTAAGAGAATTAAGATTGCATTTCAAAAACATCGCACCTCAAGTTTTAAACCCAAAGGTCGCAGAGTATAAAAAATCCAAATGAAAATTTTATTGGTTGAAGATGACGATCGCATTGCCTCAGCGCTAATCGAGGCTTTAACCGATCATCATTATGTGGTAGATGTCACATCGGATGGGGAACAGGGTTTTGAATTTGTGCAGACTTTCCCCTATGAGTTGTTGATTTTAGATGTCATGTTACCTAAACTGAATGGGTTGGAACTATGTCAAAAAGTTCGCCGCTATGGTTACAAAATGCCAGTTTTGATGCTGACGGCAAGGGATACTTACGCGGATAAGGTGACGGGGCTAGATGTAGGGGCGGATGATTATGTGGTTAAGCCCTTTAATTTACATGAATTATTGGCGAGGATTCGGGCGCTCTTGCGAAGAGGTTCTACGGATCTGAGCATGTTTTTGGAATGCGGACACTTACAACTTAATCCCAATACTTATGAAGTCACCTATGCTGGTGAGTTATTACATTTAACGCCCAAGGAATATCGGATTTTAGAGTTGCTCTTGCGCCATCGCGATCGCACATTTAGCAAGGCAGAAATTATCGAGCATCTATGGTCATTTGCCGAGCCGCCGAATGAGGAAACCGTGAAGGTACATATTCGGAGTTTACGCCAAAAACTAAAACAGGCTGGGGCAGCAACGGATTTAATTGAAACAATCTATGGATTGGGATATAAACTCAAACATTTATGAAAAAGGAAAAAAAATGGATAACGATATTTATGATGATTTATCTGAAGTATAATAAATTCAGACGTTTAGCTGGGCAAAAACATGACAGAAAAAACTTTACCCGAACCTAAAATTAATCTTGTCAAGCGATCGCCCGATCCCAACACAGCACTAAGCCAAAAATGGATCATAGCAAATCGCCAAGAATATCGCGGTCGATGGGTTGTATTACAAGGTGATCAGCTCCTAGCATCTGCAAGCTCATCCGCAGATCTGTTAAAGCGCATTGATCTTAAAGATGGCAAAGTAAAATTTATAACAGCAATTTATTAATGGGGTTACTGCAATTTCAAGACGGTAATTCCTTTGCCTCAGGCGTATTAACTTATGCCTACCGTCCCATTAACGAGCATGAAACCACAAACCGCATCATCATCCCCATAGAAATCGGCAACGGCATTCAAACAGAAGCAGTCCTTGATACAGGCGCACCATACGTCATTCTCGATCCCAACCTTGCACCTCTGGCTGGCTTTGCTCCAGAATTAGTCCTATCCGAAGAAATTATGCGGATTAGAGGCTTACGTCTACCAGGAAAGATCGCCCGTTTAGGATTTTCGCTTAGAGCCGTTGAAGGAGATGATATGGATATCGAAGCTACAGTTTTCGTCCCAGATAGCGCCGACCTATGGAATAACTTTCCTTCATTTCTTGGTCAAGCAGGTTTTCTAGAAAGAATCCGTTTTGCGATCGAGCCAACTCAAGACAAGTTTTATTTTGGCACTCTGTAAATTTTGGGAATATGGAGAAGAGCGGCAAAACTATCAACAGGTTTCAAAAAATTATTAAAGGCTGGTTAGAACAACCATTTAATACATTACATTTGCGCTTGTTATTGAGTTACCTCAGTGTAATGTCTACAGTTTTAGTAATTATGATAATTTTTGTTTATCAATACTTTGCTAATAATCTCTATAACAAATTTGACAACCAAATAGCCACACTTGCTGACGCTGCATCTCATAGTTTACCAAAGCTGAAAGCCAATCCCAATTTAGCTAACAGTTTAGAACAGCGCGATCGCATATTTGATGGCGATGGGGACTTAGATATTCCTTGGCAAGATATACATCAACCTCAGCAAACGGTGGAATGGTTTGATATTGATGGTAAATTACTAGCCCAAACAGGAAAAAAGCTCCCTAACTTTCCTCTAGTGAGTTCAGTACAAATGTCGAAAGTACAGCAACTGGAACATGATTTACAGGGAGGCAGTAATGATGAGTATGAAGATTTAAGATTTGTAACTATATCTGTCTATAAAGTTAATCCTAGTAATGAGTCTATTGGTAATCAAGAACCTTCTCAAAAAGTATTAATGGGATATGTAAGAGTTACTGAGTCTAGCGAAGAAATAGAAGAAGAATTAGAAAAATTATTATTGGCTTTTGGTTGGGGTGGATTATTGGCGATCGCACTGAGTAGTGTGGGCGGCTCGTGGTTTGTTAGGCAAACCTTGCAACCAATTGAACAAAACTATGAGCAGATGCGCCAGTTCACGGCTGATGCTTCCCATGAGTTACGTAGCCCTTTAACGGCGATTAAAACTTCGGTGGATGTGATTCGCAGTCATCCAGAGCGTATTCATAATGCTGATGTCCAGAAAATAGCGGCGATCGCACAGGCTTCGGAACAGATGACAGATCTAGTCGAAGATTTACTGTTCATGGCAAGGTTTGACAATGGGGGCGATCGCGATCGGCAAGACCTTTTATTCTCACCTAGCGAGTTACTAGAAGATTTATTAGAGATTTTAGAGCCGCAAATTCAGGAAAAGCAAATCACATTACGCACTAATTTCCATGCTCCAAAGCTAACCCAAGCCAATATTTATGGCGATCCGCAGCAAATTCGCCGTCTGTTTGTGAATTTACTGGAAAATGCGATCGCCTACACGCCACAATCAGGGGAGATCCAAGTTAACTTCGCAAAACATGAAGATTTTCTAGAAATAAATATCACTGATACAGGTATCGGCATTGCTGCTGAAGATTTAGCTCACATATTTGAACGGTTTTGGCGAGCCGATCGCGCTCGTAATCGTAGGTCTGGTGGCTCAGGTTTGGGACTGTCAATTGCTCAGGCGATCGCCCATAGACATGGTGCTGTAATTAATGTCCGCAGTGCGATCGGCTTGGGTAGTTGTTTTAGCGTGAAATTTCCCTGCAATTAGCGTTGTCTTTCCGAGTTCTTTACTTTTGCTTGACATAATCAACTCATTCAAGACAATCAACTCACACAACCAATTATGAAAAAACTCAACTGGCGCAAAATTCACCGCTTCATTGCTCCGATTTTATTTCTGCCAATTTTATTAACTACGGTTACAGGAGTAGCCTATCGATTGGGAAGAAGTTGGTTTAAGATTCCCAAAGGTGAAGGTTCGTTAGCCGAAACCTTGTTAACCATTCATCAAGGCGGCTTTTTGGGCGAACAGCTTCGTCCCTACTATGTTTTGCTGGACGGACTAGGATTAGTGGGTTTGCTGGTTACGGGAATGTTTATGATGGGGCTTTTCGGCAAGCGTCCTCGCCGTCAAGCGGATATTTAAAAGAGTTGCGAGAGTCGCACCTAATGAATACGACACCAAAAATGTATGGGTAATTCATTAGGTGCCCCTACATTTTTTTATGTTTTTGTATTTCTAAGTCGCGTTGTTCTAAACAAGTACAAAATACAAATAGCTGCACATCAGCGAGAACTTGATTGAAGATATGGCGATCGTATAAACCTACTTTGTAATTAGCATCTCTAAGAATTGATAACCAATTTGCGACATCTTTAATGTAATCCACAGAAGTATTAACATTTATTGGATCGTATGCTCCTATTTCTCTATGCAATGCTAATTCTTCAGCTGTCGGTTGGATACCCAAATCATTAATTTGATAGGTAACTATTTTGCGTACCAAGCGTTCAAGCAAATCTCCAGCCTTGATACTTGTGCAGTTAGAATGTACACGGTATTTAATCAAGACTTTCTGGAGATTCCAAATCTTGAACTTTCTGGATATTCTTACCCACAAATCGTAGTCTTGAGCATTCGGATATTCCTGTCTAAAAAATTCGCCATTCACCTCAACTGCATCCAAAGCACTTTTTCTAACAAAAACCGATGAATTAGCAAAATGGTTTTGGAACAATAGTCTAGATGGGATTTTTTCTTGGGATTCCAAATATTTCCATACCGTACCCGTTAAATCCCCATTTTCATCCATTATTTCAACCCAAGCTCCGATCATGCCAAAGTCTAGATTGTTTTCCATAAACTCCAGTTGGTCGGCTAACCTTGACGGATAGGCATAGTCATCGCAATCTAAAAAGGCAATATATTCACCTAACGATGCTTGTAAACATTTATTTCTGCTTGTCGGTGTTCCTAGATTGACTTTATTTTGAATTAATTTAATGCGTTGATCTTGATAGGAATTGATGATTTCTACGCTGTTATCCTTTGAACCATCATCGATCATGATGAGTTCAAAATCTGAAAAAGTTTGATTTAAAACACTATTTATGGCTACATCAAGATACCTTGAGCCGTTATATACTGGCATCACAACTGTGATCTTAGGATGATTTGGACTTCCCATATCTTCACTCATCTCCTGTTAAATAAACTGTTCGTAATTAATAATTCGTAATTCGTAATTAATAACTCGTAATTAATAACCATCCATAGCACGCTTAGTAATACTCGTTTCCGCCCTTGTATAAACATAGGTTTCGGGTTGAGTGATTTTTTCAGTTTTAAATACTTTGTTAGCTCGCTCCCAAAAATCCGTATCTTCTCCATAGGAGATATGCCGAAATCCTTGCAACTCAAAGAAAACTTTTCTCTTACCAAAAAATGTCGCTCCCATAACACATTCTCGCAAATTAATGGTTTTACCTGGTTGGAAATAATCAGCGACAAAAATCTCCTCTTCTATCGAAACTCCACCCTCAAGTAGATCTATTTCTGGGTTGGATTTCAGATATTCAAGGCGAGGTTCGAGATGATTGGGTTTGTATGTATCATCGCTATCAATAAAGGTAATAATTTTGCCAAATGATGCTTGAATCCCAGCATTTTTGGCATAACATTGTTTCTTGTTCTGATGTTTGAGATAGCGAATATTTTTGAATTTTTGGACGTAGAGATTAACCACCTCAAAGGTGTTGTCTTGGCTGCCATCATCGACTACTAGTAGTTCCCAATCTGTAAAGGTTTGATTAATTACACTGTTAATACATTTATCTAAATATTTTTCACGGTCATAAGTACAAAGAACAATGGATATTTCAGGGCTTGGATCAAATTGGATTGGACTCATGGTGCAACTCGTTAAATGAATGTTTAATATTTCCGCCAAGGTTTTCAGATTAATGTTTGTAAAATGAAAACCAAAGGCAGTTGTAGATTTAAGGATTTAGCTCGTTGATGACTTTATCGGTTTTACGAAATGTAAGTTCAGGGGGGGCTTCGGGCAGATTTAGTAATTTGCGAATGGCGGAGTCTAGTTCGGCAAATCCCAAAAATCCTTCATAGTCTAAACTAATTTTGCCATCACCCGCAATTAGGACTGTTTGAGGAACTGTCCCTTTGTAGTAATAGCCTTCTTCGGTTGGGGCGTAATCTTTCTTTTCTGGATCTAAGCTATCGATGGGAACGGCAATTAGACTTACGGTTTTGCTATAGGAACCTTGGGCGAGGTTAAGAATGGGGGAAAATCTTTTGCAGTCGGCGCTGTCATCGACATAGAAAACCAACATGGCGGCTCGCCCTATTTGTAGTGATTGGGCTAAGCTAATCCGAGGCGGCACGATGGAGCCGTTGCCACCGTATAGGGCAAATATATTGCCATCATAAGCATCGTCGGTGAGTTTGGCTTGGGCGGGTTGAGGGTTGCTGAATACAATTCCGAGTAATAGGCTTAGGCTGATACAACTGGCGATCGCTATGCAAAGAATGGAGTCGAAGGATTTTTTGAGCCGATTATTGATCATTGTTAAACATACTAATGCAAATTTTGCTATCAAATACTATATCTACAACCAAGACGCACCAAACGAATTAAAACCCAGAATTACTGACAATCCATGAATTGCTACTAGTCTTCTGGGTTAATGACTGCTCCAAGCGATCGCCTAATTAATCACCAAAGCCGTGGGCGCGAATCAGGTCGAAGAATTCTTTTTTCATGTATGGATCTTGTCTGAATATGCCACGCACAATCGAGTTGACCATTTTAGTTTCAGGTTCTTTGACTCCGCGCCAAGTCATGCACATATGCTGCGCCTTGATCACAAAAGCAAGTCCCTTGGGCTTGATCAATTCTTCGATTGTGTCAGCAACCATGATCGCTGCTTCCTCTTGGATATGGGGACGACTCATCACCCAATCGACAATGCGATTAAATTTGGAGATGCCAATCACGCGATCGCTAGGGACAATCCCAATCCATGCTTGACCAACAATCGGGACAAAGTGGTGGGAGCAAGCCGATCGCACTGTGATAGGTCCAAGGGTATAGATTTCGTCCAGTTCTTTGGCATTGGGAAAGTCTGTGACCTTGGGCATGGGATGATAACGCCCTTTAAATACCTCATCAACATACATTTTGGCTACACGCTTGGCAGTTTCTTTGGTGTTGTGATCGTTGGCGGTATCAATAATCAAAGAGTCAAATACACTTTGCATTTTGCCTTCGATTTCTTTCTTTAGCTCCTCCCTCTCAATATCACTAATGTGATGGGCGATTGTGTCATTAGCAAAAAAAGGATCGCCAGCCGCAATGACGCGATCGCGAATAATTTGCGAAATTGCCTTGCGGGTAGGTAAAGATTCGAGAACTTTGACGGGCTTGGAATCGGTTTCAGGGTGGCTAATAGCGGGGCGAGAGATGCTGATCGTCATGGTGTGATACTTACTAAATATCCAGTGGTTTAAATTAAAAAGAAGGAAGCCAAAAAAAGTATCGAGAAATTATTAAACATCTAAAAATTTCGTTTGAGCCTAATCTGGGTTGCCAGCATATAAAGGCATCTAGTTAGTCATTCAAACTATAAAATTTAATATATTGTCTCATATTCGCCCATCCGTGGAAGTTGCTGCTTCTCCCTATGGATTGAACTTGATCAACCGTTATTTAACATTCCTACACAATTCTAAACTATTCGTTCACGGCTTCGTACTTGCAAGGTTAAGGTTGCGTTAATTCCTGTCAAAAGATGGATTATTTGATGAGGATTTAGCTGTTGTTAGGTTTTTATTGTGGATAATATCATTTTTGATTGTGTCACGATTGGTTTATTAGTCAAAGCGATCGCCCCACACTCAAACTAAGCAGCGATCGCTCAAAACACAACCCATCAAAAAGCGATCGCGAATGGCAGCAGTCTTTGCAAAAAGTCCAAACTTAGTTAGTGGATCTAGGTGACGGCGATCGCTAAATAAATTTATTGAGTTCTTTGATTAACAAATGTACTGCTGTAGATGGATTATCTCTAGATGGAACATGAGGAATATATTCTTTAACAAGATTTTCAGCATTTTTAATCGCAGTAGATTGTTTCTCCAATAATTCATCATAGATAGTCTCGCTATTTTTCTTGTATTTATGTCCTAGTAAGGAGGTTAACTTCAGGATGTAGTCACTCCGAGGGATTCCTGTGCTTAGAAATTCAAAATGGAGAAGATACCATAATTCAAATGCTTCATTAGAATATGCGACTCCGAAGCCTTCCTTTTTGGCACTTTTAATGGCGTTATTAAAATCAGCTATAGACCAATCATCGCGATCGAACACACACCAAATTTGATCATATTCATCTTGATTTTTTAGCTCTATGGCACTTTGGACTAATCTACTCGGATTTTCCCCAACTCCATGTACATCTATGACATTTTTGGGGACACGAAAACTTCTAAAGTAATTAGGTTCCGTTTTTTCTCCCTCACAGACAATTAAAAATCTCTGTTTGACTTCTCGCATATCAATCTTTCTTGATGAATAACCACGAGAATTACCTTTCTTTTTATTCATGAGTACTTATTAAAGTATTCAAGTTGCCAATGTATGGTATTGCGCCATATTTACCCTTTATATAATCAGTCTCAAATGAGGCATCATTGCGAACTTTATATTCAGCTAAAGAGTATAAGTCTGTTGCGCCATATTTATTTTTTTCAGTGAACCATATCTGATCTCTACGAAAAATCTTATTGCTAAGTAAATTAGTATCGTGGGTCATAAATATCAATTGGGCATTATTAGGATTTGTCTCATTTGAGTTGAATAATTGAACAATTGCCATACTGAGCAATGGATGAAGTCTCGCATCTAGTTCATCAAAAATAAGCACACTACCATTTTTGAGTGTATCAATTAATATTCCCGCCAAAGCAAACACTTTCTGGGTTCCCTCAGATTCATCCTCAATTAAATAAAACTTTTCATTTGATAAATGCTGCCCATTATCGTCAAATTTTTTATGTATGGTACTAACTAATACCCCCTTAGTTCCACTCTCAACAATTAATTTCTTAACCTCGTCAGACATCGCATCTGGAAGTGAATCAGAGGTGATGTCTATATGTCCAACTTCTATGCCGCTAATACCTATATCTAGTTTCTTAATTAGCTGAATAACATCATTTTTATTTTCTTCTTCCGATAAATAGTTGAGAGTATATCCCAAATAAGTATCATCCTCTAAACCAGAAATAATGTTTAATTGTTTCGATAAACATGCTAAAATTTGCTTGGCAATTTCAACGTTGAACTGGGCAGAAACAGATAGAAAAAGTGCATTATTCCTAGTTAGTTCCTGAATTCTATTAGCCTTATAGATTCGAGAAATCTTAAAGTTGTCAGTATTGCGTTCAAACAATCTTTTTTCTCTAGATAAAGGCATGTAAAATAACCATTCAGAAATAACCCTACTCTGATTTACTTCAAATCCGTATCTATATTTTTGTCTATTCAATAGAAATATTAGCTCAAAAAAAGAAGGCTGATTTTCTGTTTCTGTACTAAGTCTAAAATTATCTGCATTTATCTCATCAGTACTTTGAGTCTCTTTAGATGAGTTAATTATGAAGTCTTTTATGAAAGTTAACGCTTTAGCAATATTACTTTTCCCACTGGCATTTGCGCCATAGATGGCTGCACTTTTGAGCAAAGTTAAGTCACCATCTACAGCAAAGACATTATTCTCATCAAGTTCCTTATCTTTAGCACTAAGATTTGCCGCCACCATACTGAAAGTGACTTTATCTTTAAAAGATTTGTAGTTGCCAATAGTGAACTCAATAAGCATGATATTTGCAAATTAAAGGCTCAAATTGTGAAAAAATCACAGATCTGGTCAATAACTATAGCATTTGATAGCGATCACCTTGACAAATTTTCATAGTAACCCCCCTATTATAGTATCCATAGATAAATACTGATGGTTGAGACTATTTTCATTTAGACGGTTCTTTGCAATAATCATAGAAATTTAACTATGATCTTTTACAAATAAATAGAGTTTATATGATAAATAACTGGCTGGACCAGATCTGGCTGATTCCCTGCTATTCACTGATAGGCGCAATGCTATCGATCGCTTGGTTCCCCGCAGTCACCCGCAAAACGGGACCAAGACCAGCAGGCTACGTCAATATCTTCATGACCTTCTGCTCGTTGGTACATGCGATCAGCGCTTTGACTGTGGCTTGGGGCCAGCCAGCAAAATTTTTGTCTTTTCCTTGGTTAACCGTAGGTGGGCTGGAATTTTCCCTCGACCTACAAATTTCCGATGTGACAATTGGGGCGATCGTCCTAATAGTTGGCATTAATCTCCTTGCACAGATCTATGCTGTTGGTTACATGGAAATGGACTGGGGCTGGGGACGTTTTTACGCATTACTCGCACTTTTTGAAGCGGGGATGTGTTCTTTAGTTCTCTGTGACTCTCTATTTTTTAGCTATGTAATTCTGGAAGTTCTAACTTTAGGAACTTATTTATTAGTTGGTATCTGGTATAACCAATCGCTGGTAGTAACAGGAGCGCGAGATGCTTTTTTAACTAAGCGGGTTGGTGACTTGTTTTTACTAGTTGGCGTGGTCGGCTTATTGCCTCTAGCTGGGACTTGGAACTTTACCGAAATAGCTGCATGGGCGGAAACAACGGACGTAAATCCCACTGTAATTACCCTCGTCACCTTGGCTTTGATGGTCGGTCCGATGGGTAAATGCGCTCAGTTTCCCCTCCATCTTTGGTTAGACGAAGCGATGGAAGGACCTCTCCCTAGTACAGTGCTGCGGAATTCTGTGGTTGTGGCGACAGGAGCATGGGTCTTGGTGAAATTGCAGCCGCTTTTAGCTTTATCACCATTTACCGAACAGACTATGATCGCCGTTGGTTCGGCAACAGCCCTGGGCGCAGTCTTAATTTCCATCGGTCAAATTGATGTCAAGCGATCGCTGTCTTATCTGACCAGTGCGTTTATGGGCATCATCTTTATCTCTGTTGGTGTTAATGAAACCCATAGTACTTATATTTTGATGCTGTCTCACGCTTTAGCGATCGCGTTGTTGCTGATGTCCATAGGCAGCATTATTTCCAACAATATTTCTCAAGATCTAACCCAACTGGGTGGTCTATGGAGCCGTCGTCCGATTTCGGGACTGTGTTTTTTAATTGGAGCGATCGGCTTGATGGCGTTCCCACCCTTTGGCGGATTTTGGGCGATGGTGGATCTGATTTCCCATCTTTGGACAAAGAATCCCGCTTTAGCCGAGTTATTGCTGCTGATTAATGGATTGATGGCATTTAGTTTAATCAGAGTGTTTGGTTTGATTTGGGGCGGTAAACCTAAGCAGATGACTGAGCGATCGGTAGAACCACTGTGGCTAATTGTCCTACCAATGACTATTCTTGCGGGTGTTGTCCTCCATGTTCCCCAGATGCTCACAGCATGGGGCGTGATTACGGATTGGTCATTGGTATATAGCTCGGATGCCCTGCTTTTGTCAGGTTCTAGTCTGACGGGGCTAGTTATTGGCGGATATCTTTATCTCAATCAACAGGTGGCTAAACCGATTCAGCTTCCTTCGGTCAACTTGCAAAACTTCTTTGCCAATGACTTTTATACTCCAAAACTCTACAAACTAACGGTTGTCGGTTTAGTGGATTTGGTGTCTCACGCGCTATCTTGGTTCGATCGCTTCTTTGTTGATGGTGTTGGTAATCTATTTGGGCTAGCGACTCTCTTTAGCGGTCAAAACCTACGCTACAGCACCTTTGGGCAGTTCCAACTTTATGCGCTGACAATTATGGTTGGCATCGGCATTCTACTTTTACTGCTATTCAATCGAGTCGTAATTTAAAAAGAGATCCCCTCAATCCCCCTTGCAAAGGGGGAAGAAGAAAATTTAATTGGAACAAAAATTATGCCTAATATACTCAGTGCCTTAATTTGGCTGCCCGTAATCGGTGCTTTAGCGATCGCGCTCTTACCACAAACTCAATCGAAAAAAGGCGCAGCGATCGTAGCTAGTGCAGTCTTACTGTTAGATTTCTTACTTCTGAAACAAGTTGACATCGCGGTTCCTACTTTCCAGCTAGCTGAAAATTTACCTTGGCTAGAAAATCTAGGATTAAACTACAGCCTTGGAGTTGATGGATTGTCATTGCCTCTAGTTGTGCTGAATGGCTTCCTAACTTGGTTGGTTGTGTGTTTTTGCGATCGCCAAATCAAAGAACGCCATCAACTCTTCTATATATTGATGTTGCTAATTCATGCAGGTGTAAGCGGTGCAATCCTCTCGACTAACACTCTGTTATTTGTCCTATTTTATGAAATCGAACTAATTCCCCTCTATCTTGTCATAGCAGTTTGGGGTGGAGTGCAACGCGGTTATGCAGCGACAAAATTTTTGATCTTTACCGCGATTTCGGGAATTCTGATTTTAGCTGGGTTTCTTGCTCTCGGTTGGCTGTCAGCAAACCCTACGCCGATCTTTGACTATGCGACCTTGCAAACTATCTCATTACCGATAGAAGTCCAAGTTACACTTTTGATCGTCTTACTATTAGGATTTGCAATCAAGTCTCCCTTTGTGCCATTTCATACTTGGCTACCTGATACCTATGTGGAATCCACTACGCCTACAGTGATGATGTTGGGTGGGATTGTCGCTAAGTTAGGAACTTATGGTCTATTTCGCTTTTGTGTGGGTTTGTTCCCTGATGCTTGGAGTTTGCTTTCGCCTTATATTGCGGCTTGGGCAGGTTTAGGCATTCTCTACGGAGCGTTAGTGGCGATCGCACAAAGGGATATCAAACGCATGGTGGCTTATAGTTCCATCGGTCACATGAGCTATATTCTCTTAGCGGCGGCGGCAGCAACTCCTCTGAGCATGGTGGGTGGCATCATTCAAATGGTTAGCCATAGCATTATCCTTGCCCTATTGTTCTATTTAGTTGGCGTAATCGAAGAAAAAGTTGGTACAAGAGATTTGGATGTTCTAAATGGATTGCTTAATCCTTTGCGCGGTTTGCCATCTACCAGTGCCTTACTAATTTTAGGCGGTATGGCTAGCGCTGGTATCCCTGGATTGATCGGGTTCATTTCTGAGTTCCTGATTTTCCAAGGTTGTTTTGCCAAGTTCCCAATTCCCACAATTCTCTCGATTATTGGTACGGGTTTAACCGCCGTTTATTTCGTAATTCTACTCAATCGTACTTGTTTTGGGAAATTGGATAATGCGACTGCTTACTATCCTAAAGTCTCTGGACTAGAGCAACTACCAGCACTAATTCTGACTGCATTAATCGTCATTCTCGGTGTGCAACCATCTTGGTTAGTGCGATGGAGTGAGGCAAGTGCAGTGTTAATCGGCGATCGCGTTCCTGTGGTTGCTATTACAGACCAACCACTAAAATCTCTAACCTATGAGAAAATATCTTTAGCGTTTACTAAAGATGTTAAATGATAGCCCTCACTACCGATTACCTTGACCTTGAAGATTATTTGCAATGGGAAGAGCAACAGGAAGAAAAGCATGAATATGTAGATGGGACGATCTATGCGATGGCGGGAGCCACTGAAAATCATGTTTCGATTACTACTAATTGCACGACAATCATTTGGTCTCATCTTCGAGGTCGTAAATGCAAAGTGTTTCCTTCAGATATGCGAGTAAACATTCCCGCTAAGAAGATCTACTACTATCCTGATCTTCTCGTGACCTGTGATGATCGCGATCGCCTCACCAAAACCCACAAATCCTATCCCTGTCTAATCATTGAGGTGTTATCTAATTCTACCGAAGCCAAAGATCGTGGTGTGAAATTTGCCGATTATCAAACCATCGAATCTTTACAAGAATATGTACTGATCAATCAACAGGAACAAAGGATAGAAGTTTTTCGCCGTAGCGATCGCAAATTTTGGATATTACAAACCTATACCACAGGAGAAGATGTTGAACTAAAAACGATTGATCTTACTATTCCCATTAGCTCTATTTACGAAGATATTGAATTTGATATTAAATCTGAAGATGAGGTATAAACCATGACTGCTGCTCTCACTGAACCAACCACCAAATTACCACCTTCCACTCATCCCTATGCCGATATCATTCATCGTCTAGAAGCTGGCGGTTCGATGTTGCCTGATACCCCAGAAAATCTCATGCAAATAATCGGACTGTATAAGGCTTATGCCGTGCCGATGGATTTCTACTGGCGGGATTTACTATACATTGCTGAACAGGTCTTTCTCGATCCGCTCCCTGCGTTTAAGTACTTCATTCCCCAAGAATATCTCGATTTGCCTAACCACTATGCTGGTGATGATGCCGATCTGCGTTTTTGGCGTGGTCAAGCTACGGCGCATCCAGAGTTATTGGAATTTATGGAAAAAGGCGAGCTAAAAAGCAAACTCCCAAAAATCTTCCATCACCTCTATCACGATCGCATCAACATGGAATTCGCGGAAGAATGTATGCGAGCTATGCTTTGGCATCGTGGCATGGGAGGCGAGTTAGAGCCTTATATGGATTCTGAGGAATATCGTCAAAACTGCGATCGCGCCATTCGTGCATTTTTCAAAAATAATCCGATCATGTTGGGACTATATAAACTTTTCCCTGACATGTTTATGGAGCAGTGCCGCCAGTCAACGATGACTTCGGTATTAGGACTGTTCTGGGAAATCATGGCTCCCGTCTTTTTCGAGATGTCGGATATTTATGATGAAGGCGGATTTAAAGGCGTTCCCGATGCGATGGATTTTCTGGTCAATGGTATCTTTGCGATCGCGGGTCGTCCCATCTATCACCGTGTTAACATCGGCGGCGAATGGCTTGATATTGTCCCAAAATCTAAAGGGTTTACTTGGCTTTACGAAGCAGCTTTCCCCTATGTCGAAGCAGTGTTTTATCGCACTTCGCCATTCCGTGGTACGAAGTCCTACAACGCTCAAGCTCACGAGATTCCTAGCGATCAGAGTGATTTCCACTTTGGGATTTTATATGCGGACAAGTTTCCTGTCGGCTCCGCAGGAATTCCACCCACGCTCTTGCATCAGGATATGTACCACTTCCTACCCCAATATCTAGTGGACTATTACAAACAATTTTGTCGTGGCGAAGACGATATGCTGATTCAATTAGCCGTTAGTTTTCAGCGATCGATGTATAACGTGACTTCGGCTGTCATCCAAGCAGGTAGAGCCGCTTTGCTCTATCCCTTAGATGATCCTAACCCTAAACATCTTTTGACCAATCGTCATTATTTTGAGGGGCAACTGAATCGATTCTGTAATCCTAAATATGGCATGGATAAGGCGGCAAGAATTGGTATGGTACAAGATCAAAATTACCGTTAAATTTTTTATATGACGGCAGAAAAACAATAGTAGGGGCAATTCATGAATTGCCCCTACTGTTAAAAATTATTATCAAAAATTACTGTTTTCAAGCTCTTTTAGCAAGCTCAATATTATGACCACAATTGTTGATATCGCTGTTAATAATGAAGGATTTTCTACACTTGTCACTGCCGTAACGGTCGCCAGTTTAGTAGAAGCATTACAAAGCCCCGGACCATTTACCGTCTTTGCACCCAATGACGCTGCCTTCGCGAAACTTCCTGATGGGACAATCACTACCCTAGTTCAAAACATTCCCCAACTTGCGAGAATTTTGACCTATCATGTGGTTGCAGGAAAATATAAAAGAGAAGATCTCATCGGTGTGAAATCGCTTATTTCTTTGGAAGGTTCTCAAATTGATTTAGATATCTCTGATGATAGCTTTGAGGCTAATAATGCCACAGTGATCGCTGCTGATATCGAGGCTGACAATGGAGTTATTCATGTCATCGACACCGTAATGCTGATGCGTCCCCATTGGGCTTATGGGCTTTTGGAATCTGGAAGAGTCGGTGTGGTTTGAGAACGCTTTCCTCTGTCCTCAAACTTAAGTGATCATAAGATGAATGTCCAGAAATCGCAGAAATCCCTGTAGAGGCAATTCATGAATTGCCTCTACAGGGACAGTCGATTGTTATACTCTGTTATGTGGGTTATGTGGCGATGAGCGCATTGCGCTTAATGCTGTAGGTATGGACTCAGAAACTGATGACATTAGCTGATCACATTTTATGGCTCTCAAAATCGGTAGGATTGAAATTGGTCTACGCTTGCTACTATCTTTTACAGCGATCGCGATCGCCTATGGATACCTTGGCAGTTACCTCAGCATATTGTTTAAGGCGGATAATTATCCGATCGCCAGTTTATGTATAATTCTGGCGATCGCTGGTGTGTTTGCCATACCCCAAAGCGTGGGCGGACTATTAGCGGCGATCGCGGCGATCGCTATTGTTTGTTGGCAAGCTAGTCTTACTAGTGGTTTGATTACGTTCGGGGTTTGTTTATTTCTCTATTGGCTAGGGTTTCAAGATGTTCGCTACAATGCTGCACCCGATAAAAAGCTATCGATCATTGAGATTTTTGCCACAGTAGTTACGATCGCCTTGAGTGCAGCAGTCTCGGTTTCCCTGTTTCAGATCCCGATTCAATGGTTAGCAAGTTTAGCGATCGGTGTGTTCGCTGCGGCTATTACCTTGATTGGCAAGCAAATCAAGTATCTGGAATTACCGCTAAGAACAAATTTCGTGATAATGGGAATCCTTTCAGGACTTAGCTTGATAATTGGCTTCGCCCTCAAAGCTATTTTTTTCTCACCTATTATTCTCGATTCTTTTTAAAGAAGCTAATTCGGTTTACTTAGCGCATAAATCATTAAAGCGATCAACGATTTCGCTTTCTTTCCCAGCCGCAGTAGTCAATTCAAGCTTGGCTTTATCTACGGCATTTTTATCTTTAGATTCGGATGCCTTAGCTTGAGACTTTAGAGCTTGAGATACATCACCATACATACCCAATAATTCAGCTTGTAATTCCTTGAGTTTCGAGTCTTGGACAGCGATCGCCTGTGCTTCGGTGCGAATTTGATCAATATTTTGTGCGAGTGGGACAAGCCCCGCAATATCCTTAGGTATTGCCAGAGCTTTACTTTTATTAGCGATAGTAACAAACTTGTTACATTGAGAAACTCGGTTTTCACCACAACCATAAAGTAACACTCCAAAAGCTAGAGCCGTGACACTAAGAGCCACATAACGATTGCGAGGATTAGGGAAAGAATTGGAGACGTACTTTTGAGATTGCATTATGTTAAGTGCTGATAGTCCAAACTTGGTGTTCTCGTGTCTAAAAATTCTAAAATGTTTTAGTTAATTAAGTTTGCAAAAATTAAGAGATTTTAAATATGTCTGACAATCTCACCAGCGATCAACCTGATAATCGTAGAAGTCGAGCCATTACCGAAGGTGTGCAGCGATCGCCTAATCGCGCTATGTTACGCGCCGTTGGTTTCCAAGACGCAGATTTTACGAAACCAATTGTTGGTGTCGCCAGCGCCCATAGTACGATCACCCCTTGTAATATGGGGATTGCGCCCCTAGCGATCCGCGCTGAAGCAGGAATTCGCGCCGCTAATGGGATGCCTCAAGTTTTTGGGACAATTACCATCAGTGATGGTATTTCGATGGGAACTGAGGGGATGAAATATTCGCTGGTATCGCGTGATGTCATTGCCGACTCCATCGAAACCGCCTGTACTGGGCAGAGCATGGATGGCGTATTAGCGATCGGTGGTTGTGACAAGAATATGCCAGGGGCGATGATCGCAATGGCAAGAATGAACATTCCTGCATTATTTGTGTATGGCGGTACGATCGAACCAGGGCATCTTGACGGCGAAGACCTCACCGTAGTTAGTTCGTTTGAAGCCGTTGGGCAATATAGCGCAGGTCGTATTGATGAAGTGCGCCTTAACTCGGTTGAGCGCAATGCTTGTCCTGGGGCTGGCTCCTGCGGTGGTATGTATACGGCTAACACCATGTCTTCTGCATTTGAAGCGATGGGCATGAGTTTGATGTACTCCTCCACGATGTCGGCAGTTGCCCCCGAAAAAGCTGTGAATACGGAACTAGCTGGCACGGTTTTAGTTAACGCCATTCGCAATAATTTATTACCTCGTGACATCATCACCCGCAAATCGATCGAAAATGCGATTTCGGTCGTCATGGCTGTCGGCGGATCGACTAATGCGGTGCTGCACTTTTTAGCGATCGCCTATTCCGCAGGCGTGGAATGGCATCTTGATGATTTTGAGCGCATCCGTGAGCGTGTGCCTGTTATTTGTGACCTTAAGCCATCGGGACGCTATGTGGCGACCGATTTACATAAATCTGGCGGCATTCCCCAAGTAATGAAGATGCTCTTAGCGCATGGGTTATTGCATGGCGACTGCATCACGATCACAGGACAAACCATCGAAGAACTTCTCAAAGATATTCCCTCTGAACCCCGCGCCGATCAGGATGTGATTCGTCCTTGGGATCGCCCGATGTATAAGCAAGGACATCTCTCGATCCTCAGAGGCAATCTTGCTGAAGAAGGCGCTGTGGCGAAAATCTCTGGAGTCAAAAATCCGATCATCACTGGTCCCGCCCGTGTCTTTGAATCGGAAGAAGATTGTCTAAGCGCAATTCTTGCCAATAAGATTAATGCAGGGGATGTATTGGTAATTCGCTATGAAGGACCAAAGGGCGGTCCTGGTATGCGCGAAATGCTTGCTCCTACTAGTGCAATTATCGGTGCAGGTTTAGGCGATTCAGTCGCACTGATTACCGATGGACGTTTCTCTGGTGGAACCTATGGCATGGTAGTTGGTCACGTTGCGCCTGAAGCTTTTGTGGGCGGCAATATTGCCTTGGTTAATGAGGGTGACTCAATCACGATTGATGCACATCAACGCTTGATTCAACTCAATGTCAGCGATGATGAACTCGCAGCCCGTCGCGCCAATTGGCAGGCTCCAGCGCCTCGTTATACCAAAGGGGTTTTGGCAAAATATGCCAAGCTGGTTTCGACTAGTAGTAAGGGTGCTGTGACTGATTTGGATTTGTTCTAAAACATGAAACTCAAAGAAAAGGTTAAAGGTTGGAATTAAATGTAGGATGTGTTAGCGATAGCGTAACGCATCCTACATTTAATTAAGCCTTCTTACTTAGTTGCAGTGCTTCGCGCTACAACTCTCTTTTGGCTTTAACGAAATACTCACTCTGCGATCGCTCTCAAAAGAAATAAAACGTTACATTGTACCCAAACATAGTTTATATGCGTTAAACTATGTCTCGTAAGGTAAAAGTATTCATCGGTTGTAGTAATTGTTTTCTGTACTGACAGTTTTTTTCTGTTTCATCGTGACAAGCTTCTCTCCGACATCTCTATCTCTACATACTTATTGAATTCTTGGAGAAAGCATAATGTCTATTTACGTTGGTAACTTGTCCTATGAAGTTACTCAAGACCATTTGAAGCCAGTTTTTGAAGACTACGGCAAGGTCACTCGCGTTCATTTTCCTACCGATCGCGAAACTGGTCGCGCTCGTGGTTTTGCTTTCGTTGAAATGAGCAAAGACGAAGAAGAAGATGCTGCTATCACAGCGTTGGATGGCGCTGAATGGATGGGTCGTGTTCTTAAAGTGAACAAGGCTAAGCCTCGCGAAAACAATGATTCCTTTGGCGGTGGCGGCGGTGGTCGCAACGGCGGTGGTCGTAGCGGCGGCGGCTTCAAGTCTGGTGGCGGCGGCGGTCGTTACTAAATTTCCAAACAATTTAGGTGTGTGAGGCTTCGCTGCACACATTTAATGAGGGTAGGGGCAGTTCATGAACTGCCCCTACCTTTTTTTGATAAAATTACTGGCAAGTTGGCAATTTGGGGACTTTGCATGAATTTATTGCAGCCATTAGGAATTGTTGTCCAAGGTTCTTTGAGTGATGGTTTAGAAGTTCGACTAAACGGTGAAGTATCAGTCGAAGACATGCGTGTGGGCAAATTTTTGGTGGTGCATGGTCGACATACTCGCTTCTTTTGTATTCTCACTGATGTCACCCTCGGCACATCTAGCCCACGCATTCTCGTCAATCCCCCCGATCCTGAGAATACTTTTTTAACAGAAATTCTGGCGGGAACAGGAACCTTCGGCACGATCGCTTTAACGCCAATGTTAATGTTTGTGCCTTCTAATCCCTTTGACTTATTAACTCAACGCGCAACCAATCAAACCAGCGTCAAAAAGACTAAACGCAAAAAATCACCAGTTTATGAAACAGTAGAAGAAATTAGCGATTTTCAACTTTTGCCAGTGAAGACGATCCCCAGTCATTTCTCGCAAGTATTTGATGCGACGGAACGCGATTTTCGCATTGTATTTGGTTGGGAAGATGATCCCCATAAACGTAACTTTGCGATCGGGCAACCGATTGATATGCCAGTTCCGATTTGTTTAGACTTGGATCGCTTTGTGGAGCGTAGTAACGGTGTATTTGGAAAATCGGGAACGGGAAAATCTTTTTTAACAAGGCTATTATTATCGGGGATCATTAAGAAACAGGCGGCAGTAAATTTAATTTTTGATATGCATTCTGAATATGGATGGGAAGCAGCGACTGAGGGTAAGCGATTTAGTACCGTTAAAGGATTGCGTCAGTTATTTCCTGCACAGGTGCAGATTTATACTCTCGATCCCGACTCGACTAGGCGGCGGGGAGTGCGCGATGCTCAAGAGCTTTATATTAGCTACGATCAAATTGATGTGGAAGATTTGATGCTCATTCGTGAAGAATTGAATCTGTCGGAAGCTAGTTTAGAGAATGCAATTATTCTCCGTAATGAATTTGGCAAAGCTTGGATTTCGCGATTATTAGCAATGACTAATTCCGAGATTCAAGAATTTTGCGAACAGAAGATGGGGAGCAAATCTTCGATTATGGCGCTCCAGCGTAAACTCACGCGCCTTGATGATCTTAAATATCTCCGTCCAACTTGCCCTGAAAATTACATTAAGCGTATTCTTGATGCGATCGCGGCGGGTAAGCATATTGTGATTGAGTTTGGTTCGCAATCAAATTTGCTCTCCTATATGTTGGCGACAAATATTATTACGCGGCGGATTCATCATTCCTATGTACAGCAGGCTGAGAAATTCTTGCAAACTAAAAACATTAGAGATCGCCCGCAGCAATTGACGATCACCATTGAAGAGGCGCATCGGTTTCTGGCTCCAAATACCGCGAGACAAACAATTTTCGGGACGATCGCTCGTGAAATGCGGAAATATTTTGTGACTCTGTTAATTGTCGATCAACGCCCTTCGGGAATTGATAATGAGGTGATGTCACAAATTGGTACGAGAATTACGGCTCTATTAAATGATGAGAAGGATATCGATGCGATTTTTACGGGTGTGGCGGGTAGCGGCAATTTACGCACAATTTTATCCAAGCTAGATTCTAAACAACAAGCTTTAGTTCTCGGTCATGCCGTGCCGATGCCTGTGGTAGTCCAAACTCGTCCCTATGATGAGACTTTCTATCGGGAGATCGGCGAGGTTCCTTGGGAAGAAATTTCTACTCCAGAAGTATTGCGAGTTGCAGAGGCGGCGAAGGCTGATTTAGGCTTTTAGGTTCGTTACTGCCAATTGCCTAGCAAAATAAATGCTGACCAATAGTAAGGATGCTTAAATTTTCCTTCCTTGAGTAGAGTTAATTGTGCGGAACGCAGTGATTCAGCACGACTGAGATTGCGATCGGTGAGTTGCTTATATAACTCTGACATCAGTATCGATGTTGCCTCATCGCTGATTTGCCATAGAGAACCGATTGTACTTCTTGCTCCTGCTCTAACCGCAATCCCTGCTAACCCTAGAGCCGATCGCTTATCACCATTAGCAGTTTGACAAGCACTCAAAATCAGCAATTCTAAGGGATCAGCATCGCTACGTTCCCGCGATCGCAGAATTCCATTTAACGATTCAATATTTACTTTTTGATCCCAAGCGACAATATATGTTTCAGTGGCGTTAGAGCTGAATTGTCCGTGGGTGGCAATATGCACCACGGGGAATGATAATGATTGAATAGAACGTTGGAGATTTTGACTGGTAAAAGTTTCATTGAGCAGAAGATTGGAACTTGCCTTCCCAACTTGCTTTTGGATCGACTCTAGTTCTTGTTGTACCGCAGGAAGTGCTGAGAAAGAAAACCGTGATTGAGTTAGCCCGACCAATAGGGCATTAATTTGCTTTTTCGCAATCGGTTTAGAGTCTAATAGTTGTAACCCTGGGGAAGCGGCTAGTGCGTATTTTTCGATCAAAAATTGTTTGCCATCATGCAGTGCGGCAAAGGGCATATTGCGAAGCGCTTGATCGGACACAATCACCAGCGTTTTTACATTGTTCCTGATGAGATCCTCTTCAAGGGGGCGGATTGTCCAGTCATATATTTTTTGTGATTGTTCTAAATATTCTTGGGTGATGGGATAACGCAGGTTTCTTCGGAACTCTACAACTGTTGATTCTACCTCTGAAGATGTGATTGGAATGGTATAAAGCTTGATGTTGCCATCGGGTAAATTTAGCAATACCTCAAGGCTATTGTTTAGGGTGATCACATAGACTACGGCAGCGCTTGAGTCAATCTGGGTAATATCATTGGATTGGGTTTTGAGACAATCACTGCGGAAAAAGTTAACTAATTCCGCCACTTTTAAAGATTCAATTACAGATTGAGCTTGCCTTAGCTTTTGTTGATTATATTGTTGATTAAGTGGTTGATTAAGTGGTTGATTATTTTTGTGATTGCTCTTGTGATTATGGGGAGGATGAGTACTTTTAAGATTAGGATTATCCGAGCCGCTTGTGTCAAGCAATAAGCTCACATATTCTCGATATAAAGGCTCAATACTATCTTGAAAAGAAAACTGGGCATTGGCCGCCGCCGATGCTAAGTCCCCTTGAATTGGTTTGAGAACTTCTACCGCCTGTCCATAGGAAATTAGAGCCGCCTCATTCTTCCCAGTCGCCACGAGTACTTTCGCCAATTGCCAATGCAATTGATAGGTGAGATCTTCCGCATTATTGACTTCCGCTAAAGCGATCGCCTGACGGGTGACTTGGATTGCATCATCAAATTGTTTACTTTGTTCGTATAGATGACCGAGCGCTCCCAGAGCATAAATATAGGTGCGATTATCGCCAATATCTTTAGCTTGAGCGATCGCTTTGGCTAATAATAAAGCGGCTGCTTCCCGTTTAGAGACTTTACCTAAGATCTCAGCATAGCGGATACGGTTTTCGAGACCATTACGACTGAGGGGGAGAAGTGCAATATTCGGTTCTATTTGCGTAAGTAGAAGAGCTAGTTCTTTTAGTTTTTTACTCGTGAGTAATAGTTCTGCAAGGCTTAGTTGAGCATTAACCCGATCAAGCGGATAAAAGGCGGTGGCGATCGCTTGAGTGTAAAGATCGTGGGTTGTGAGTAATACTTGGTTATCTGTTACTGGGTTATTTTCTACTGGGTTATCGGTGAGTTGAGTACGACTGAGATGTCCTAAGTCAAGCAAAATACCGCTTTTTTTAGTACTTGTGGCGGGACTATCTCCCAATTTGGCTAATAAATCTAAGCTCTGTTTTAGATAAGGAGTTGCGTTGGTGGGATCATTTAGGGATAGGAAGATATTGCCGACATGATGCAGCAGATCAACTTTTAGCAAAGAATCTGGCTGTTGTAGGATTGATTGATTTGTCAACTCTAGTATTTGAGTCGCCTGTAGGAATAACCCTAAGCGCTGATAGGCTCGCGATTGATTTATCTCATTGCGAATGAGGGCTATTTGATCATTAAGTTTTTGGTGAATTGGCTGAGCCTCTTGCCATGAATGCAATGCAGCTTGAATTTGACCGCGTGTAAATTCCAAACTACCTTTTGTATCCAAGGCTTGAGCGATCGCTTTCTGTACATCAATCTGGAACTTATCATCTCTGATAGCCTCTAAAGATCGTGCTAACTCTAAGCTCTTAGTAACTGTAGTGGTTGCTTCTTTCCACTGCCCTAATTCGCGATGAGCTAGAGCAAGATTTGCTAAAATCACCGATTCGCGGAGGCGATCGCCCTGTTGTTGACAGATGACCACCGCCGCTTGCCATTGACTGACCGCTTCTGCAAATTTTCCCTGAGTAAAGGCGTTTTGTCCTGCTTGATAGAGCTTTTCGGGCTTGCTGATAGTTGGTGATTGGTTGGGAGTATTGGCAGCTAAAGCGATCGGTGCGATCGCCGTTGATGTTGCTAGCAAGAAGATGCTGGTAATGGTAAGTAGCGATCGTTTCATAGTAATGGGTATCTACTTTTTTTGATATTTATTTAAGATCTATTTTTTCAGCGCATTCCGAAACGTGTTCGCGGCTTCTAGTCGTGAAGTTTGGGCGATTAATACACAACGAGTCAGTAAATCAATATCTAAATCTTTTAGTTGGGGAATTTCACTCTGGTCAATTTTACTAAATGCGATCGCTTCATAATTATCTTCGCGTAAATGGTAAAGACTAAATATGCCATCTTGCCAAAACCATACTTCAGGAATTTCTAAAGCTTGATATCGCTGTAATTTTTTGGGACTTCCACTGGTAAAAATAACTTCGATCGCTAAATCAGGTATCGGTTTTGATGTTCCAAAACAGTAAGATTCATCTGGTTCAATCGATACTTCCCCTTCCCGTTGTTGAGTCATAGAGCCTCTTGGCTCAAATTCAATGTTGCTTTCTAGGCAAAATAATTCTATCAAAAATCCAATAATTGTCTTATTGAATTCATGGGCGTGACTTGGCATAATTATTTCAATGGTTTCTTCATGATAAAAAAATCGCACTCCCTTAGAATCAGCGAAACCTGTTCGGATTAGATTAAATTGTTCCCAACTAATGCCAGAACAAATGAGATGTTGATCTTGATCTGATAGGTTTTCGCTAGAGATAATCGGGCGAATTGGTGTTTGGATCATGGTGACACCCGTAAATGTGAAGTCAGTATAACATTACAGCACTCGTAGCTAAGGAAACCATTACCTTTGGGCTCGATCGCACAAAACAAGGAGATTGTGGCGCATGATTTGTACTTCTCGTGAATCAGCTATTTAGCAAATGTTGTAACAATCTTGACACTCTCAGCGCTGAAGCGACTGAGATTCCTGAATAGTCCAAAGATTGAACTTCAGAGGCATAGTCAAAGCGCCTCTACTGACTCCATCTAGGTCTAAGCCTAGTGTCGCCGCTACTTTTCTA
>JBILGV010000185.1:0-3379 GCA_044350865.1 Pseudanabaena sp.
CTTAATTGATGGCATTAAACGTAAAGCAGCGATCGCAAATAGGGATATTGTTTGTAGTACGGCTGAAATTTCTTTGCCTTGTAAAATAGTAAAAACAATGATTAATAACAATACTGTCATCACAATTGCTTCAATGAATAGCGGTGGCAGTTGGTTCGCAAGGGTGACGAATAAATTTGCTCGATTTAATATTTGATTGTTTTTAATATAGGCTTCAATAAAAAAACTCTCTCTCCCTAAAACCTTTGTTTCTTTTATACCACCTAATGATTGATTGACCGACTGAATTAATTTAGCCGTATATTGTTGACGCAATAATCCTTGTTTGCTAACTTGTTTTCGCAAAAGTTGATTGAATATCATTATTGACAGAAACAAACTAATTGCAGCGATCGCTGATGAAACTGGTTCAAAGGTAATTAAAAGTATGGTGACAAATGTCATCACGATCATTTCTGTTAGCAAAATCAAAAATGGAGAGATTATACCTGCAAATATTTGGCTGACTTCGGAAGTAATATTACTGATTAAATCTGCGGAGTTACGTTGGAGATGAAATATATAGGGACTATCGAGATATGCTTTTAGTAGACGTTGAGAAATATCTATTTGCTTTTGATTAAAGAAGCTGATTTGAATGTAGGCTAGAATTGCAATATAAATTCCTTTAGCGCAGTAAAAGCCAATTAATCCGTAGGTAGACCATAACAAAAATTGACTAGGAGAACTTGCCCCAATAAAATTATATATACTCTGTAAAGTTGTTTGTTTAAATATTATTTCAGGATTATTCAGAATAGCGATAAATGGCGCAATTAAACCTACAGCCGATGTTTCTATGGCGGCTCCGACTAGAATCAACAAAAAAATCAGCCCAATCTGCACTTTTTCGCGATCGCTGAATAAATAAAGAATTTTCTTGAATGAGCTATACATAGTTAGGCTAATAGTTCCCAATTCATCGGCGATCCTCTCTTCACATCGCGATTTACCGCTTTACCGATTAAAATATCGTAATACTTTGGTGAAATTCCCAGTCCTGGGCGAATTGCCCTCAGATTTTCTGGTGTTAAGATGTCGCCTTTATTCATGTCTTGTGAAATATAAAGCGATCGCCTAAACATTAACGATTTTTTTTCCGATTCGGTCACGCCATAACTAATCTTACCCAAGGCTTGCGATGCTCTTTCCGATTCAATTACCAACTGCCGCATCTCCTCTAGCTCCATCGAAAAAGCAGCATCGACACCACCATCGGCACGACTAAGGGTGAAATGCTTCTCAATCACAGTTGCCCCAAGTGCCACACTTGCCACCGCCACACCAATGCCCATAGTGTGATCTGATAGCCCAACTTGCACACCAAACAAGTCTCGCAAGTGAGGAATCGTCAAAATATTAGTGTTTTCAGGTGTCGCAGGATAAGTACTAGTACATTTGAGCAAAATAAGATCTTCACAACCTGATTCTCTTGCAGTTCTGACTGTTTCATCTAATTCAGCAACAGTCGCCATACCTGTAGAAATAATTATCGGTTTACCAGTACTTGCCACTTTGCGGATCAGAGGTAAGTCAGTATTCTCAAAAGATGCGATTTTATAACAAGGTACATCTAAGGATTCTAGAAAATCAACGGCTGTCACATCAAAGGGTGTACTAAAACCGATAATTCCTAATTCTCTACAACGCTCAAAAATTGGCTCATGCCATTCCCAAGGTGTATAAGCTTGTTGATAGAGGCTATAGAGAGAATTTCCTTCCCAAAGGCTGGTCGGATCATTAATAAAAAATTCTCCTTCGCTAATATTCAGCGTCATCGTATCGGCTGTATAGGTCTGAATTTTTAAACCATGCGCTCCCGATCGCGCCGCCGCTTCGACAATTTCTAAGGCTCTCTCTAGAGATTGATTATGATTGCCCGACATTTCTGCGATCGCAAATGGTGCATAGCCCGCCCCAATTTTTCGCCCTTGGATTTCAATTATTTTCAAGATCGCTCTCCGTGTTAAATCACTCAATGGGGTTGATACCTTGAGCGCGTAGTTGTACTAATAACTTTATTTTGATGAAATTATTGAGGCTGTGTTAGTGATTTGCAAAACGTGATCGGCAAGAATTTGATCAAGTTTAGAATTAATAAAGGGAATAATTGATTCCATTCTTTAATCTAAAACGGTTGCGAAGGATGTAATCACAAACTACTGTCTGATATCAACTTACGAAAAACGTAAAGCCTATTCTGCCCAAAACTACCAAATGGATACTCATATCCTTTTGCCGCAAGGTTCATAGTGACCTCTGCCGCCTTGACAATCGCTGGCTCGTCGTAGTGATCTTTGCTAGGGTCAGATGCAGTCAGTATGACATATAGCATCAAATCATGTAGGCTACCGAAGTCATCTATCTGCAAAAGTTCTAATCCTATACTGTTGCAATGAGGAAGTATAACTTCCTCATCAAGAAACAAGTTGAAAGATGGGGGATGTCTTTGTGGTAAACCAGCAGACTCACGAGCATGATTTTGATTTTTGTAGCTCTGCTGGCTATTCTCAAGCATAAGAAAAGTTCCACCTTGCTTCAGAGCCTTAGCACAGTTATCAATAGCCTTTTTCTGTATTTCAATATCTGTAATGTTAATAATACATCTGTCTGTTGTTACGATGTCAAACTCATCATTGTATGGCAACTCAAGAGCGTCAGCAACTTCAAAACTCAGCTTTTGCTGGAGTTCGAGACTAAGCTTTTTTGCATTGAGAACAGCATTATCAATCATTCCTTTCGAGTAATCCACTCCTACGACAGTTATGTTAGGAATGTTCTCAATAAAAGCGATACCATTATATCCATTGCCACACCCGACATCAAGAATCCTTTTTCCCGAAACTAAATGTTTCATGAGGGCAAAAATTTCAAGTTGTTTGATTGTCATGCTTTTTGTAGTTGCCCTCAGAGAAGTACCAAACTCTTCTGCCCAATTATCCCAATGGTTTTTAACCTGTTTGTAATTCATTGTCATTTCATTTTCTCTCCATTTAGATTTAGAACTAGGTTATCATGTAGCGATCCTAAATCATTTGGGATTTTGAGGCACTACACTTCAAAGGAGTGTGATTCTTCAAAAATACCCAAAGATTGTAGTCTGTGTCGTATAAGTTTTTAGTTAAAGATTTTTCTTGAATTAACATAGCCGCGAACTCTCTATCAAATATTAATTTTACTTACTGAAGCTCTTTGATAAATTCAGAGATCGCCTCATACTGATCGTAGTAAGTAATATACTTGGCGAAAGTACTTAAACTCAAATCAGGAAAAAATTGGCTTGAGTTTAAATTTTCATAAATTTGTTTTTCCTTGACTAAACAATAGACACTCAATAATC
>JBILGV010000138.1:0-10108 GCA_044350865.1 Pseudanabaena sp.
TAAGTTCGCCATCTTACTGGAAAGCAGAGTTAAACTATTACCGACAAATATTTGGACTTAGAGGTGTTGGACTGTATATATACCAAAAAATTATTAGATTTTGGCTGTTTTTTATCTTTATCAAAATTACGCCATCTTCTTGGCGGCAATCTTTAAAACGAATCAAAAAATAATGAAAATTGCTTACGATATATCTATTCTAGGGCAGGGATACTCCAATCCTAAAGCTCGAACAGGTATTTACCGAATGGTAGAATACTTATTGCTAGAACTAATCCAAAACAATCAAATAAGTTTAAATGTTATTGCTCTAAATAAAGATAGCTGCTATTGGGATCAGCAAGCTACTGAATACTATTTAGAAAGCCTCAATATACCTATATCCTATATTTCGGCTTATGCTTCTTATTTCCCTTATAAAGTTTTATATCAGGGATTAATCAATGTACATCATTATATTTTACAAAGTAATACAGCCAAGGCTGATTTTAATTACAAAATAGCACAAGGAATTAAACTATTAAGCGAAATTTTAGCTAAAGCAGTTCTAAAGCCAGATCTTTCCCTTACTGAATTGGAACTCTATCATTCTACTTACTTTCCTTTACCTGTTCTGCCGCAAAAAATCCAAAAAATTTTGACAATTTATGATCTAATTCCTCAGCTTTTTCCAAATTTTGTTACATCAAAGGTACTGCAAAGAGGAACTCGAATCTTAAATAGTATAGATGTCAAACAAGACTGGGTTATTTGTATATCAGAACATACTAAACAAGATTTCTGTAACCATACAGATATGAATCCAGAGCGGGTTTTTGTTACACCTTTAGCCGCCAGTAATAATTTCTATCCCATCGCAGATCAAATAGTTATTACTCAAACGCTAGAACATTATAAAATATCTTCCAAACTATATTTTTTAAGTCTTTGTACCCTAGAACCCCGCAAAAATCTAATCTTTCTCCTATGCTGCTTTGCCCAGATTCTTGCTCAAGATCCTAGCCTAGATCTAAATCTGGTTTTAGTTGGTGTTAGTGGCTGGAAAAATAACGATATCTTCCAAACAGTTCAAAACAACCCCATTCTAAAATCTCACGTTGTTTTTACTGGATACATCCCCGATCGCGATCTTAGCGCTATTTATAGCGGAGCCTTAGCTTTTGTCTATCCTTCTCTCTATGAGGGTTTTGGCTTACCACCCTTAGAAGCAATGCAATGTGGAACTCCAGTCATCACCTCTAACACCAGTTCTCTCCCTGAAGTTGTTGGTGATGCGGGAATAATGATTAACCCCACAGTTTCCGATGATCTTTGTCAAGCCATGCTTAGCTTAATTTATGACAAAGAACGCCGAGATCAACTATCACTAAAAGGGCTGACAAGAGCCAAACAATTTAGCTGGTCAAAGTGTGCTGAAGAAACAATCAAAGTCTATAAAATTGCCAGTAATTCTTAAATTCGATGCCGTTTTAATACTTGTTCGTATAGTTCAATATATCGTTTTGCTTGCAGATCTAAAGAATATTCAGAGATAGCGATCGCACGACAGTTTTTAGACATATTCTCTCGTAGTTCATTGTCTTCAAGCAACTGAACAATTCCATCAGAAAACTCCTGTGTGTTTTCAGGTTCGGCTAAATAACCCGTAACATCTGGACGCACTAAATCAGGAACTCCCCCAACATTAAAAGATACCATAGGGGTTCCACAAGCCATACTTTCTTGTAATACTAGGGGCAAATTATCGGCACGAGTTGGGAACACAAATAAATCCGATGCTGAGAAAGCAATAGATTTAAGGCGATCGCTACTCACATATCCTAAACTTAAGGTTTTTATTCCCACCATTTCGGCAATTTTTTCACCACCTTCCCCCAAAGTTAATAATAATATATCCGATTTTAAAGAACTTGGTAATTGTTGAAGTAACTTTATCAATAAATCACGACCTTTACGTTCATCTTTAAGGCTCGCTGCACCAAACATTAAAACTTTTTGATTCCGACTAATACCTAATATATGACGACATTCTTCTTTATTTAAAGGCTGATATGCCTCGATATCAATACCATAAGGTATATGATAAATAGGAAATCGATTGAGTATGCTTTGCCGTGCTTTCTCTGTTAACCATTTACTGGGACTCACAATGGTTATATTAGAGTTGCTATAAACCCAATCTTTTAATTTCCATTCTAAATATGTATTATCTAGCTTGATTGGGGGATAGATATCAGGATAAGGACAATTTCCACAACCATATTGCCAACGATCGCAGTCATAGCTATAGGCACAATGTCCCGTAAAACTCCACATATCATGCAGTGTAAAAATAGCAGGTTTTTCTTTAGTCAGTTTCGGTATAGCTAAATAGCTGAAAAAGCCGCTATGGATAACATGAAAATTCAGAATATCAGAATTTATATACAAATCATTTTCAGAAATTCCAAATGAACTAACACAATGAATATCATTCAATCCCAATCGAGATGTAAATAACTTAATAAGATATTCTAGTTTTGACGAGCGAGATATACTTTGAGAATCTAATATTTCTAAAGTTTTAACACCGCTAAGAATTTTACAATCAATGTTAGCTTTTTTTAATCCAAGGTAAAGCCTATACATAGCGATCGCACCACCACCACCATTAGCAAAATCACTAGAGTTAACTTGCAAGATTTTCATAGCATTTATTTTATAGCAATTAAACAATAATCAAATTAAAACTTATAATCTTCAATACTCCAAAATCCGTCTGACATACTTCCATTTTTTCTAATAACTTTTTTTCCATCGTATCCGTATATGGATGCAATTAGTTCGTTTAGCTTTGGGATTTTGCGAAACCTACTAAATAACAATAAATCCCTAAAAATACTTGGCTTCCAATTTAATTCTTGCCGCATATTAATCAGTGATAACTTTGCTTCCTTAATATATTCTTCAATATTTAAACTTCTCTGATTACATTGGCTACGAAACCCACCTAAAGGCGAAATAGTACCATATAAATTTGAGTGAATATAAAAACGCGCCCATAGATCAAAATCACTAGCAAGTTTAAAGTCAGTACTGATATAGCCTCCAGATAGTTCCCATAGCGATCTTTTCCAAAAAGTTGATTCCTGTTGAATTCCAAAAAATCCATGAGGTTTCAATGGAATATAACAACCATCCAAAAAAGCTTCTAATGAAAAACCAATTGCAGAAATAAAACCTGTACAAAAATCGTGATAATCCCAATTCCCTGGGTTAAGTGTAGTCATCCAATCAATTTGTGGCAAATTAGTCATGATGTCGGATACTGTTTTAAACGTCCAAGGTAAGTACATATCATCGCTATTTAACCAAGCCATTATTTCCCCTGTCGAATGACTAAATCCTTTATTGATAGCATCATATTGACCAGCATCAGGCTCACTACACCAAAATGAAAGGTGCTTTTCATATTTTTTAATAATATCTATACTGCCATCTGTGGAACCACCATCAATAATAATGTATTCAAGATTAGGATAATTTTGAGACAAAATACTTTCAATAGTTGCCTCTATAAATTGAGCTTGATTGAAAGATGGCGTAACAATAGAAATTAATGGTTTTTCTTTCATGATTACTCGTAATATATTTATTTATTTCCAAGAATTACATAGAAAAATAGGATGATCCGATCTAATAAAAAATAGATCAAATTGCCATAGGGCTAAATCCTTTTCTCTAAACAAAGGATCACAAATATCTATACATCGAAATCCCTTATTTTCTAAATATTCACATATTTTATGAAAGCGTAAACTATTCTCTGCAATATTGAAGTTATATGTTTCGACAATAACTAAATTAGTTTTATTTAAAATTTCAGAAGCACCTTCAAAAATAGGTATTTCAAACCCATGAGTATCTAATTTGATTAAGAAAGGTGGTTGCAAGTCATAAAGCTTGCAGACTGAATCAATAGTTACAATTGGAACCTTAATATTGGCTTCTTGAGATGACGTATGAGAAGCAAGACCTCCAAAAGGATCAGATGCATCGAAATATATTTCACCATTGATGTCTCCTGCTGCCGCAAGTACAAAGTCAATGTTCTCTGAAGATAATTTAAATTTTTCCAGTGAATTTAGGTGATACGGGTTAGCTTCTATTAAATAGTAGAAAGCTTTTGGAAAATATTGTTGGACAATTTTAGACCAAGAGCCATTAGAAGCACCCACATCAATTACTGTTTCTATTTTAATATCTTTGACCATGATTCTTTCTAGAGCAGATTGTAGAGATAAAGAAGGTAATGTAGGGATTTTTTGAAGTCCCACGCTTTTGAGAATGAATTTAAGAATCTTTTTAATCATTATTTTATTGATTTTATAAAAATAAAAATTGGTTTTAATTTTCCGATGAAACTAAATCATCCATGATTTGGTAAATCTGGTTTGATAGATTCTATGTACAGAGAGTCAGGTTTGTAGATATCACCATTAGTTTCAGTATCTAAATTAAAGCTAATCCAATTAGGAATAAAACTGTCATAGGCAGTTCTTTGAGTAATTTTTACTAATCCTATTTTTTCCAATAATATAGATAATGAGTAACGATCATACATCCATTGGTGGATCTCGCCACTTTGTCTAAATTGTCCTATTTTTAGAGAATTTAATTCTTGGGGGCTAAGGATAAACCTGAGAATTGCTTGACGACGATAATCATGATATCGAAATATCATATAAAGAATTTTTACAAGTTTTATAATAAATTTTTGAGAGTCAGGGGCAGGAGTTATATTTTGTGAAACCGCAATTAAATTTTGAACCTCAACTCCACAGCGTTTAACCACAAATTCTTGGTTAGAAATATTTGGCTGAGATAGAAACTTGAGCATTTCTCCTCCACTTTTCTCTCTCACTGTTTGATCATACATTTCCAAAAGCATCCATTCATAATTTTGTCCCCATTCTTCAGAACCATTAATAGCTTTTTCCAACGAATATAGATACATTTTAGCTATTTGCTCAAGGTCTGGTACTGCAATTCGCAAAATCCCTTGAGGACGCAGCACGCGATCGCATTCCCTAATAAATGTCTCTGCGGCATCTTTTGGGAAATGTTCTAATACATGAGAATGATAGACTACATCAAAGTAATTATCAGGATAGGGAATACCCTGATTTAAGTCATGCGCTATAACTCCTGCTCCCGTAGATGTAAAATTTATATTTGTCCAAGAGGGATGAAAGCGATCGCCACAACCAAGATTAAGATATTTCATAAAAATTTACATCAAAGTTTAAAATATTTGCCAAAACTTCAAAGCTTAATTGCAATTCTCCCAGTGTAATCAATTCTGTTAAGTAAAATAGGAATATTGTTTTTCTCAATATATTCGTCAGTTGCCTTTTGACATCCCTTCCAATGTCCATAATCATCAATAATTAGCACTCCTCCACTCACTAAACGAGGAAATAAATATTCTAGCTCATGGCGAGTTGACTCATACCAATCCGTATCTAGTCGAAGTAAAGCAATTTTTTCGGGAATACAATTAGGAATTGTTTCCTCAACTTTCCCTTTAATTAAATGTATTTTCTGAGGATTATATTTTGTTGATTCAATATTAGTTTTGACTTCATCTAATGAAGAATAGCACCATATAGATTTAGAATCATCTTTACGACTCTCATTAAGAAGAGTTAGAGCTTCAATATTGGAATAAGTTACATCTTGATTTGTTGGTGGCGGCATTCCCTCAAAAGTATCGAAGAGATATAAATCTCTGTCTCGTTCAGCTAATTTTTCTAAGCTATAAGCAACAGCCATCATACTGCCACCTCTCCAAACACCACATTCCACAAAATCTCCTTCGATTTGATTTCGACTAATATAACGAGTTGCATTAATTAGAGCGATCAATCTTTCTACACTAGTCATAGTGTAATTCTTTACCCTAATAATTATTTCTCTAGCTTCTTCGTCTATATCCTCTGGAAAATTTAATTCTGTATGTTGTGATTTATCTAGTCTGACAATATCAATATTTAGATTTCTAAGGAACTTCTTAAGCATCTTTTTCATAATGTTATTACTTGTTTTTAAAGTTGTCACAAATTAACTTGACAACCATATTTTTTAAACTTTGTTTTAATTGCAAAATCTTGGATCTTAACCTTGCTACAGCAGAATTTGAGGCTCTTATTTTTTTGCCACCAAAGACATAATCGAAGGTATATTCATCAGCATTACGATCGCGAATTAAAAAACAAGGATGAAGGATTTCATCAATATCTTGGGTCGTTAAGTTAGCAAATTGTGAGTCTTCCATAATATGCGTTCCATCTCCACGAAAGCCAATATTTGACACTAAATTAACATTTGGTAATATTGTTAACCCACTATTTTGCCAACAGGTCAAAGTCCAAGCATAGTCCCAAGTATTAGGGATACCATTTGCATACAACTCCTCAAATATATCATGCCAATATTTTACCTCCAATTTACTATCTAAAATATTGCTTAAATACTTACCATCTTTGATTTTTTGCCAGTTAGATAGACTATAGTCATACTTCTCCCAAGCACGTCGCCAACTTGCCCAACCCCAACAATGGTTATAATTAGAGAAATAATAGCTCCCATCACCGCGCCATTGCCCATCTTGAAAATTATCCCCACTAATACACCAAATTCGTTCATCTTCACGGTAATACTCTAGTAAATCTTGACAATACTTAAAAAATGAAGGATGTGGCAAACAATCATCTTCTAAAATAATTGCCTCTTCAACTTGTTCAAAAGCCCAGTTTAATCCACTGCTTACTCGTTTACGACAACCTAGATTTATATCCGAGTAATGTCTGAACACTTTACAATCCCAATCAATAACTTCAGTTATGGCGCGAGCCTGATTACATAATAAGGATTCCGTATCGTTTCGCGGACCATCAGCTATTATCAAAAGTTGTTTGGGTTGAGCCTGTCGAATTCTTTCAAAAACTTTTGCGGTCAAATCAGGGCGGCGAAAAATCAAGAAAACAACAGGGGATTCGCAAGGCATAGATATATTTCCGTTTGAATGATGAAGATATAAAGAATTTAAAGGTTGAATTTATTGAGAACTTTAATCAATTTTTTTGCTAACCAGCTAGGATGCACAAAATATTCATCTTCATTATGTCTTTGTAATGAGACTTCAAAGGCGTTATATGGTTTTACATATTCAAAGGGATAACCATATATTTTCTGAAAAAATCCATACTTAATAAAGGCTAACTGGGAATTACTTGGTTCAGGTAATCTCCTTGTTAAAATATAGTTATGAAGTATATTTATTAGCTCGGCATGGCTTTTAGGTAAGATTAGTCCTCCCAAATCTTCGTACAAAGCTCTTCCCATTAAAATCGAAGGTTTCCCTTGATAAACAGCTTCAATTCCAACCGTGGATCCAAATGTAATTACCATGTCACAATTACTAACTAAATTATAGGTACTTACTGGAGAATCTGGCTTAATGATTTCAAGGTTAGACAACTGAGATAAGTTATTTTGAATAAACTGAGTTTGGGAATTATTCATTATAGCTAGATTTGGGTGCATCCTAAGAAAGAATCTAAGACTACTAATATCTTTAAATTCATTTATTATTTGAAGAATTCCGTCATTTTGATTTTGATAAAAAGGATTTTCCCATCCCTGAATAGAAATCATTTCATCTTCTGAAGAATTGAAAATAGCTATGTTGATATTTTGATTATTAAAACTTTGAGGAAGTAAATCTTTGTTTTGTTTATCTGTAAAAGAAATCCAAGCTTGAGGATGATTATTAGAACGTTCTTCAAACCATTCCTTCGCAGTTTCTAGCTTTTTATTATCCGACAATGATGAATTAGTATAAGTTAATTCAATCTCTTGTTTCATGAAATTTAAATCATGAGGATATATATTTGGAGTTAAACAATATTGATTTAATACTCCCGATCTTTCATGTATATATGTTTGAATTCCTAAAGATTGAGTTAATCTTAAGACTGGTCTTAGTGGAGCCATTCTACCGTTAAAAACAATTACTTCATCAGGCCTATCTCTAAGCAAAATATTCTTAAGAGAAAAATGTACAGTTACCGCAGCAACTAAATTCTTTCTAATTAGATTTAAATTGGTTTTAATATCTAGCTGTGGCTCTCGTGAATTACAAACCACCGAACCAAAAGCAGCCATGCCAATATCAGAACCTTCGATACATATATTTTTGAGATCTTCAGGTGATGAAATCTCTATAGAATTAAAGGCTTGTACAATTTTCTTTTGTTCTTTCGTCAAACAGTAGAAATTTTCAACTCGAATACGTTCTTTCCCTAGCCATTTTATTCCAGAAAATCTATGGGATATGCATCGAACACAAATACTATATTTGTGAGTGGGATTGGGATCGCATGAAGACAAATTGCCGTTACATGTTAAAAAAGTTACACTATGTCCTTCTTTTAAATATTTTTCAGCGAGTTCTAGTTCTGTTTCAAAGTGGTATGTGTAGATCGTATAAGGAGAATAAAATAAAATCTTTTTCATGATTTTTTATAATTTAGTTGAACTAGGCTCTAATTGAGCTAAAACTTTGAATTCAGGACTTTGAGATAGTAACTCATTATATGAACCTGAACTAATTATTTGTCCTTGCTGCATTAAATACAAGCGATCGCAGTTTTTAACAGTACTTAAACGATGAGCAATCATTATGATTGTTTTTTTGCCACTCATTGCTTCCAAAGCCTCAATGAATTCGCGTTCCGTAGCATTGTCTAGCGCAGCCGTTGCTTCGTCCATAATGAGAACATCAGGATTGTGATATAAAGCCCTAGCAATGCCCACCCGTTGCCTCTGCCCACCCGAAAGCCTGATGCCTCTCTCTCCTACAAATGTATCTAATTGCTCTGGTAAATCGCATACCATTTCCTTTAACTGAGCCGCTTCTAAGGCTTCCCAAATTTGAGCTTCCACAATTTGTGATTCAGGAATGCCAAAGGCAATATTATTGCGAATCGTGTCGTCGGATAGATAAATAGATTGGGGAATATAGCCAAGATGTTGATGCCAACTAGTTAGATTGGTTTGGATATCTTGTCCATCAACGATTACCTGTCCCTTAGAAGGAGTCAACAATCCAAGAATAATATCAACGATTGTCGTTTTGCCTGCACCTGAACTGCCCACAAATCCGACGGTAGCTCCCTTAGGAATTACAAGAGAAATATTTTTTAACGATCGCCCTTTGCTGTTGGGATATTCATAATCGATATTTTGCAGTTGAATTTCTCGTTCAAAACTAATTAATGGTAATGGTTGATTAGAAATGGATTTAGATTGATGTTGCACCACTTTTAGCGCGACTAAATCTTGATAAACAGTATCAACAGAAGCTTGGAAATAACGAATTGTCGTAAGGGTTGCTAATATCCTCTTAATTGATGGCATTAAACGTAAAGCAGCGATCGCAAATAGGGATATTGTTTGTAGTACGGCTGAAATTTCTTTGCCTTGTAAAATAGAAAAAACAATAATTAATAACAATACTGTCATCACAATTGCTTCAATGAATAGCGGTGGCAGTTGGTTGGCAAGGGTGACAAATAAATTTGCTCGGTTTAATATTTGATTGTTTTGAATATAAGCTTCAATAAAAAATTTTTCTCTCCCTAAAACTTTTGTTTCTTTGATACCACCTAATGACTGATTGACGGACTGAATTAATTTAACTGTGTATTGTTGACGCAACAAGCCTTGTTTACTAACCTGTTTCCGCAAAATTTGATTGAATATTAGTATTGACAGCAATAGACTAATCGCCGCGATCGCTGACGAAACTGGTTCAACGGTAATTAAAAGTATGGTGACAAATGTCATCACGATCATTTCTGTTAGCAAAATCAAAAATGGAGAAATTACCCCTGCAAATATCTGGCTAACTTCGGAAGTAATATTACTGATTAAATCTGCGGAGTTACGTTGGAGATGAAATATATAGGAACTATCGAGATATGCTTTTAGTAGACGTTGAGAAATATCTATTTGCTTTTGATTAAAGAAGCTGATTTGAATGTAGGCTAGAATTGCAATATAA
>JBILGV010000139.1:0-10090 GCA_044350865.1 Pseudanabaena sp.
GTTACTAATTCTCGTTTCTGAAGCTTTTTCTACTTCTAATTGATAGAAAATGCTCCATTCTCAAATTAGCGACCCATTTTCATTTGAATCTTTTGCTTGTTCTCCCTCTCGTGCATAATACAGGTTAGCCGATATACTAGCAGTATCTCCTCTATCTTGCTATGAGATTACCTTAGCCCAAAGTCGAGGCAGATTAGATCTAACCTGTTCAACCGAAGAGTGGTTTAGCAGAGCATTAGCTCCTGCCAAAATCGAGTTATTTCCACTAACCCCTCCGATCACAGTCAGAGCCGTAAACCTATCTCCCATTCACAAAGATCCCTTTGATCGCCTAATCATTGCCACTGCATTAGAATATGATGCAAAACTCGCCAGTATTGACGGTTTATTTTCCAAATATCCAGAACTTACGAATCATCTCATGCAAATAAAAAATATCTGAATATGCTATTACAACGCACCACCATAGATATGAAATTCTATAAAGAACTGGAAGCATTGCTCATCATTCTAAACATTCTGTTAAAATGAATCAGATCAAAAGACTATCAAAAGACTAAAGGGAAATTACTCCCTTGATCGTATATTTATATGAATACGGAAAAACCAGCCAAAACCTCTAAAACCGCCAAGGCAAAAGTAGACAATACCGAAGTAGCTACGACAGTAACTACCTCAGTATCACCCCTACTACGCGAACATGCCGAAAATCAATTTGCGGAAGAGTTAGCAGAACTAGCCAAGATTGACACGAAACAACGTCCTCCCAATTGGAAAATGTCACCTTGGGCAGTGTCTACCTATCTCCTTGGTGGCAAGCTAGATAACGGCTTTAAGGTTTCTCCGAAATATATTGGTAACAAACGTATTATTGAAATTGCGATCGCTACTCTCACCACCGATCGCGCTCTGCTCCTCTTTGGAGTTCCAGGGACAGCCAAATCTTGGGTGTCGGAACATTTAGCCGCCGCCATTTCTGGGGATTCCACATTGTTGATTCAAGGCACAGCAGGAACTAGTGAAGAAGCAATTCGCTATGGCTGGAACTATGCCAGATTGCTAGCCGATGGTCCCTCGATGGCGGCGCTAGTGGCGAGTCCGATGATGCGAGCAATGGCAGATGGCAAAATCGCCAGAGTAGAAGAATTAACCCGCATTCCTTCCGATGTCCAAGATACTCTGATTACGATTCTTTCAGAAAAGACTTTACCGATTCCCGAACTGAATTCGGAAGTGCAGTCCACAAGGGGATTTAATGTAATTGCCACAGCGAATAATCGCGATCGCGGCGTGAATGAGCTATCCAGTGCGCTAAAGCGGCGCTTTAATACTGTGATTCTGCCAGTACCCGATAGTGCCGATGAGGAAGTGGATATTGTCCAGCGTCGTGTAGAAAGTCTTGGTCGCGCCCTCGAATTACCCGCCGAGCCTCCCGCCCTTGAAGAGGTGCGCCGCATTGTCACAATTTTCCGCGAATTGCGAAATGGCGTTACTAGCGATGGCAAAACTAAGCTCAAATCTCCCAGTGGCACACTCAGTACCGCCGAAGCAATTTCAGTGGTGAATAGTGGTTTAGCGTTGGCGGCTCACTTTGGCGATGGCTATTTACGCGCTGGGGATGTTGCCTCTAGCCTGATCGGTGCAGTGATCAAAGATCCCGTACAAGATCAGCTTGTTTGGAAAGAATATTTGGAAACAGTGGTGAAGGAACGGGACAACTGGAAAGATTTATATCGCGCTTGTCGGGAGGCTGATTAAACTTGAAGAGCGATCGCCAAGCCTCTAGTTATAGAGAAAAAGTCCATATTTTCGGTATTCGTCATCATGGATCGGGTTCAGCGCGAAGTTTATGCCAAGCCCTTGAACAATTGCAACCTGATGCCATTCTGATTGAAGCACCGCCCGAAGCTCAAGCCCTGTTGCCCTTTGTGCTGCGTGAGGAAATGCAGCCGCCTGTTGCCATCCTTATCTACGAAGAGCGATCGCCTGAAAATTCCGTTTATTACCCCTTTGCGATCTTTTCTCCCGAATGGCAAGCAATTCGCTATGGGTTAGAGCGAGGTATTCCCATTAAGTTTATGGATTTGCCGCAAGCCCATCGTTTGGCAATGAAAGAGAAAGAAGAAACTGAGGTTAATCCAGAATCAGAAACAAGTTCTTCAGAAGACATTGAGCCAAATTCTGAATCAAATTCTGAGCTATCTCCTGAAACAGATCCCCCTGTAATTTCCGAATCTGATTTAAGACGATATCGCCAAGATCCTCTGGGTTGGCTAGCGGAAGCGGCAGGTTTTAGTGATGGTGAACGCTGGTGGGAATATATGGTGGAACATCGGCGTGATAGTCATGAATTGTTTGCGGCAATTTTAGAAGCGATGACGGCTCTAAGAGAAGAATTAGATGCTTCTGAAGATTTGGCAGAAAGTATAGTCGATAGCCTAATCGAAGAAATGCGTGAAGCATATATGCGGCAAACCATCCGTACTACCCTCAATGAAGGCAAAGAACGCATCGCTGTTGTTTGCGGTGCTTGGCACGCTCCCGCCCTCGTAAATTTACCTCCTGCCAAAAACGATGCTAACCTTCTCAAAGGATTACCCAAAGTCAAAGTCGAAGCAACTTGGATTCCTTGGACTTATGGAAGATTAGCGATCGCTAGTGGTTATGGAGCGGGCGTAGTTTCCCCAGGCTGGTATGACCATCTCTGGCATAACTTCCAATACAGTTCCAGTCAAGTCGCCATTCGCTGGATTACTCGCGTGGCAAGACTCTTACGCACCAAAGATATTGATGCTTCTTCCGCAAGCGTAATCGAAGCAGTGCGCCTCGCAGAAGCGTTGTCAGCTATGCGCGATCGCCCCTTAGCAGGTTTACCCGAACTCAATGAAGCAATTCAATCGGTGCTGTGTTTTGGCGATCCCTTACCGATGCAATTCATTCATCAGGAACTAATTGTCGGCGATCGCATGGGCAGAGTCCCTGACGATACGCCGATGGTTCCGTTGCAACAGGACTTAATCCATCAGCAAAAACGCCTCCGCCTCAAACCTGACACCAAAACCCTAGAACTAGATCTGCGTAAGGCAAATGATTTACAGCGATCGCATTTACTCTATCGCTTAGCCTTGCTCAATATTCCTTGGGGCCGAACCCATTACAGTACTAGCAAAGGAACCTTTAAAGAGCCTTGGCAATTGCAATGGGAACCAGAATTTGCGGTCAGATTAATCGAGTCGGGCGTATGGGGACAAACGATCATCGAAGCGGCGACGGCTTTCACTCGTCATCAAGCCAACGAAGCCAAGGATTTACCGACTCTCACTAACTTAGTGGATAAAGTTCTACTAGCGAATCTTGGTGATGCAGCTAGTTACTTGATGGTACGTCTCCAAGCAGAAGCGGCGATCGCTGCCGATATCTCTCACCTGATGCAAGCCGTCCCACCCCTCGCCAACCTTCTCCGCTATGGCAATGTCCGCCAAATCGATACCAATATTGTTGCTCAAGTGATGGATGGCTTAATTACCCGCATTTGTGTGGGTCTGCCCGTTGCTTGCGCCTCTCTCAACGATGAAGCGGCAGGGGCGATGTACGAATTAGCGATCACTGTCAATCGGGCGATCCTGCTCTTACAAAATTCTGAATATGCGGAAGCATGGCATGGGGTACTTTCTCAACTTGCCGATCAATCGGGACTGCATGGACTGTTAGCAGGTTGCTGTTGTCGCTTACTTCTCGATGCAGGTGTATTTACAGTCAACGATGTGGAAACGCGCATGGGTCTATTTCTCTCCCTAGCCAATGAACCGAGCCAAGTTGCTGCATGGGTGGAAGGTTTACTCAAGGGAAGTGGTTTAGTTCTGCTCCATGACGATCGCCTCTGGCAAGTTCTCGATAATTGGGTGACAAAACTCTCAACGGATACCTTTGATTTAATCTTACCCTTACTCCGCCGCACTTTCGCCACATTCCCCGCCCCCGAACGCCGCCAAATGGGAGAACGTGTCAAACGCAATCAATCAAATCAAATCACTGTAAGTAGTGATTCTAATTTCTCTAATCTCGATATCGCAAGAGCCGAGGCAATTTTACCTGCGATCGCGCAATTACTGGGTATTAATAATGCGAGTAGGTCGTGTTGAGCTTTGATTAGCCAATTTTGCACCAGTCCATAACTATAGCTCAGAAGTTCTTAGGCGATCGCCTTTTCACATCATTAAGCGCGATCTCATCAAAAGCCAGAATTTAAATAAGGTAGGAATAGGCGATCTCATAGAGTAATCTATATATAGTATGTATCCGCAAAATAAAAACTATGCAAAGTACAGCCAACATTGAGCAAATCATCTTAAAAAATTTGCGATTGCTTCCAATCGACCAACTGCAAGAAGTTCTTGAATTTACAGAGCGGCTTCGACAAAACTTTACGACAGAATTCTCAACATCTAAGCGATCGCTTCGCGAAATTGCAGCAATGCCTGTAACTGAGAGACATCAGTATATTTCACCATTCATTGGGAAAACTGCTAATGATTTTCTAAATGAACCTGAGCTTACAGAGTTTTCTGTTTTAGATACGGAAAATTGGGAATCTGAAGATGATTAGTCCTAAACGTGGTGAAATTTGGTTAGTCGATCTCAATCCTACAAGAGGGCAAGAAATCCAGAAGACTCGTCCTGTTGTAATTATCAGCGCTGAAATATTTAATCCTATTCCTTTAAGGATTGTGATTCCGATTACAAGTTGGCAAGAAAAATTTGGCGATCGCCTTTTTATGGTGAAAATTGAGGCTAGCCCAGAAAATCAACTCAGCCGAGATTCGGCGGGAAATGTTTTGCAAGTTCGTAGTATTTCAACAGAGCGATTTGTAAAGCAGTTGGGTCGAGTGTCTGATGAGGTTTTACAAGAGTTGCTTGCTGGTTTAGTTATTTGTGTTGATTACGATCCCAGCGTATAAGTTTTACTCATTTGGGGCGATCGCCTTTTGTCATCATTAAGCGCGATCGCAAAATATGCCTTAGTATTCACGAATGACAAATGCTGGTGTGCTGGACTTGGGTTGGTTTTGCTTTTGGATGCGAATTAGGCGATCGCTAAGTTCGGTTTCCTGAGATAGCAAAAAGTCATTGATAAAGTTGGCTTGTCCCTGATAGTCGCGATCGTCTTTGCAAATAATGATGCCACTATGATTTATGCCGCTACGATGTAAGTCGATAAAATCATCACGGTTAAAAGTTATTAGAATTCGATTTTGATTTGTGGCAAATTTTAGAACTTCAAGATCGGGAATACCTTGATTTGCTTGTCCTGCTTCGTAGGAGGTGAGTACATCGTGACCGTAATCGCGAAGGATTTGCACAATGTCAATCGCAAAGTTTTCGTTGGAATAAAATCTAGCCAATGATCGCTTCCTCTTGTTCGTATTGGTGAGAGGCGATTGCGCGATCAATTTCTTCTTGATGTGTAGTGTAATAGAATCGGGCGTTGCTCAAGTCATCTGTTGTCAATGAGGGGAAGTTGCGTAAAAGCTCTAGAGTATTGGCTCCTTGTTGTTGGAGTGAGACGATTGTCCAAACGGGGATGCGGGTATTGCGGATTCTTGCATGACCTCCACATACGCCGATGGTTTTCTGGATTGCGCGAGATTTTAGTTTTTCTTGCAATAGGGCATATTCATCTGCTGCAAGGGATTCGATGACTTGGGCTAAGGATTCTACTAATTGTGTATTCATAGTTTGAAATCTATGCTCTCAGATTGATCTCATGTGTTAGTTTAGCTGATGATCGCCTTTTGTCGTCATCAAGCGCGATCGCTAGCAGAACATTGTAGACAAAAATAATTGTGGTAAAAGTCTGAAGTTAAGGAAGAGAGGTAGGCATCGGTGACAGGTCGCGCAGGTATTAAGACTATCCACTTTACACATCCGCTTAGCTGCATTATGTTTGTTGTTGTCTATCATTGAAACCTTGTCAAGCTAATGAACCCCAATAGCTTTCCTGAATTGGTACAAGTTCCTGATGCCAAAATTTATTTATATAGAAATTTCTTATATGATGAACAAGATAAAATATTGTACAAAGACTTAATCGAAGATATTGCATGGCAACAGGATTTGATTAAGTTTTATGGACGCAAGATTCCTCTTCCAAGGCTAACAGCGTGGTATGGAGATGATGGGGTTTCCTATACCTATTCGGGTATCTTAATGTACTCTCATTCTTGGACTCACAGCTTATTACAGGTTAAGGGCTGGATTGAAAATAAAGCACAACATAAATTTAATAGTGTTTTACTAAATCAATATAGAAATGGTAATGATAGCGTTGCGTGGCATAGTGATGATGAGCCAGAGTTAGGGCAAGACCCAATTATTGCCTCTCTCAGTTTAGGTGCATCCAGAAAATTTGAATTAAGATCGCGATCACAGCCAAACTTAGATAAGATAGAAATATTGCTAAATAGTGGGGATTTATTAATTATGGGAGAGGGGACTCAGCAAAACTGGCAACACCAAATACCCAAAATGCGTAAAGTTAAGGAAACAAGGATCAACCTTACTTTCCGAAATATTTATTCATCTACAGAAAAAGTAGATTCAATATAATTATTATGAATAATCTAAATAAACTTTACGATCTGATTTTAGAAGGTTTATATTCATCCTATCAAATCAAATCTGAAGACGCTAAAAAAGCTTTTTTGGATAGCTTAAAGCCATACGTTACTGAATTAAGAACAAACTTCAAAAATAAGCAAATAAAGGTTGACTATAGAGATAAAAATGTACAAGCTGCTTATTTAATTGCTTACTATCCTTCGTATGTAGAAATGACTTATGAGGTTTTAAATCGTCATGGGATAAAAGTTTTACCATCTAAAAATAGAATCCTAAATGTATGTCTATTTGGTGCGGGTGCATCCCCTGAAGCGATCGCTTTACTAAATTTCATTAACCAAAATAGTCTAGATATTGATGAAGTTAATATCTATGCCTATGACATTTTTGCCTCAACTTGGAATTTTAGCCTTGATTTAGCAAGAAAATTTATTGTTCCTCATTTCTGGCAATCACGAAAGTTTCAGCTTACAAGTTTAAATCTGGATTTATGTGAACATGGTGTTTTTGAAAGAATTTCAACACAAATTAAAAACTCTAACTTATTTATATTTCAAAATTGCTTGAATGAGCTTAATGATGAAAATATAGCGATTAAAAATATTAAATATTTAGCTAAAAATATAAATCAAGGAAGTAGACTAATCATTGCAGATTTATTTGGTCATCCAGCAGTAAAAAGAATAAAACCAAAAATCGAACAAAATCTGCAAGATTTATCTGATCTAAAGTTTTTTGAAGCCAACAATCAACATGAAATAAGATTAACAATATCTTTGCCTTTAATTCTGAAGCAAAATTTGTTAAGTGGCACTGATGGATTAATTCCCCGTTCAGTAGTGAAATTTACTTTTATCAGTGCTTATTATCCATTGGCGGAAATTAAAGATATTATTCCTGATTCTATTTCTCTAGAAGCTTTACAAACTTATATCAAAAAATTGGAGATTACCCAGCGTAATATCCAAAAAGAAAACGAGAAATTAAATACCTTCCTGTCTGAGATACAGCAACAGATTTATGATTTGCAAAACCAGTTAGAGCAGAAACTAGCTTCTAATATGCTGCCTGAAGATATGAAACAAAAAGAGCTAGAGAGATTGGATCAATCTTTAATGTCAGTAGATTCTTCTTTGCGTGAATTAGTTCGTCAAAACCGTGATGCAATGATTACTCAAACTAGATTGGCTCAACAGAAACTAGAAAGAAAATTATGGTGGGCGATCGCTTTTGCAAGTGGAGCAGGGATGATAGCATTGATTGTGGCAGTAATCTCAATTTTACGGAGATAAGCAAGTATAAGCGAATTTTACATTGAGGGATGTTTATAAATTGAGAAAAAATATGGCTGAAACAGTTGTTTTGCAAATACCAGAAGCATTGTATCAACGCCTAGCGATCACTATACAACTCACTTATAATAGAAAAAAGTATTAGATCGCTATTCAAATGCCAGAACTACTTAGAAGAATCACCATCAACCCCAGACAATGCGGCGGTCGTCCCTGCATTCGCGGCATGAGAATCCGCGTCTCAGACGTTCTCGACTTATTTGTAGCAGGACTCAGTGCCGAAGAGATTTTGGAAGAAATGCCCGATCTAGAAAGAGATGACCTAAAAGCAGCATTAGCCTATGCATCGCGTAAACTCAACCATCCCGTATTAGTCGCATGACCATCTGGATTGATGCCCATTTATCACCAGCGATCGCCCCTTGGATCTCTAGAACCTTTGGCATAAGTGCCTTCGCTTTACGAGATCTAGGTTTAAGAGATGCCGAAGATCCTGAAATCTTTGAAGCAGGTAAAGCTCAAAAAATTATTTTTATGACCAAAGATAGTGATTTTGTCGATCTAGTTGAACGTCTCGGATCTCCACCGCAAATTATTTGGTTGACATTTGGCAATACTTCCAATGCCCAATTAAAAGAGATTCTGACTGCTACTTTACCAAGAGCATTAGAAATTCTAGCTACAGGTGAATCATTAGTAGAAATTAACGGAAATTAAATTTAACGTTATCGAAGAAAGTATTGACTAGAGAAATACTATGAACGAAGCCGATCGCAACCCACCACAGATTCCTCCAAACATCCAAGAAACAGCACATACACTTTTTAGCGAAATTCGTCAGCTTATTGATGCCGCCAAACAACGCGCCGCCGTTGCCATCAATGCTGAAATCACCCTGCTCTATTGGCAAGTTGGCGATCGCATTCAAACCGAAATACTCCAACGACAACGCGCCGAATATGGCAAACAGGTTATAACAGAACTTTCACGACACCTCACCCAAACTTACGGTAAAGGCTGGAGTGAAAGACAACTGCGCTATTGCATCCTGATCGCCGAAGTTTTTCCAGATCGAGAAATTCTGCATACACTGTGTGCAAAATTGAGTTGGTCACATCTCAAGCTAATTATGGGTATATAACCGCAAACTCAAACGCCTTGTCGCGATTGATCTCAAACTCGGTAACTTTCGCCACGAATACAAAAGCCAAATGGAACTTTATTTACGTTGGCTTGCCAAATATGACCAAGAGAGCGATGAACAATCACCTTTGGGAATCATTTTATGTGCAGGTAAAAAGCAAGAACAGATTGAACTACTCGAACTAGGCAAAAGCGGTATCCATGTCGCCGAATACCTCACCGTATTGCCACCCAAAGAATTACTCCAAGCAAAACTCCAACAAGCGATCGCTTCAGCACATCATCGATTACCTTCGTTAGAACAAGATTGATCTAGCTTTTAACGATCGCTTGAAAGCATAAGTTGATGGGACTCATATTTTGTTACATTAAGCTAGAAATTATTTCGCGATCGCTAATTAAGCTAGAAATTAGTAGGACAAGCAAATGACAGCTAGAGAACAACAAACCACCGCCGAACGCCTACGCCGATGGCGATTAATCCTTGGTGGTGGTGCAGCCGATGGCATTGGTGGAGGTTGTCTTAGCGATCGCGACTTAGCAATGGATGGCGCATTAGGAGCCTTATATGGCAATGATGATAGTCCCGATGGTTCTCAAGATCGTAAAGGCGGCTTAGGCAGCTCATCACCAAAAGTGGCGCGATGGCTAGGGGATATTCGCACCTTCTTCCCAACTTCCGTTGTCAGGATTATGCAGCAGGATGCCCTAGAAAGATTAAACCTACAGAGAATGCTATTGGAACCCGAAATGCTCGAAGCGATCGAGCCAGATGTGCATCTCGTATCTAATCTCTTATCCCTTAGTGGCATCATGCCTAGCAAAACCAAAGAAACCGCAAGGATAGTAGTGCGGCGAGTAGTCGAGGAACTTCAGCGCAAATTAGAAAATCCCACAAGACAAGCCGTATTAGGCAGTCTCAATCGCGCCACCCGCAATCGTCGTCCCCGTCATAATGAAATTGATTGGAATCGCACCATTCGCGCTAATCTCAAAAATTATCAGCCTGAATATCGCACCATCATTCCTGAAACACG
>JBILGV010000140.1:0-9916 GCA_044350865.1 Pseudanabaena sp.
CGCACCAGTAAGTTATACTGTATGGCGAAACTGACAATTTCGTTTTTTCTGGTCCTCTTGCACGACAATTTACACAAGTAGGCAATGCAGTACCTCCTTTACTAGCTTTACAGTTAGCTCGCTCAATCTATTCCCAAATCTATTAATTTGATGGAGACAAAAGTAGAATTAGATAATGGAGTTTATTAGATAGAAGAAGCGATCGCTGTTTGATTTGAGGAAATAAGCGATCGGGGTATTGGGTGATGAGGTGCGATCACTATCCAACAACGTATCAGGTATGCTAAAAATGTAATCATAGACTAAATTTTATCAAGACTTATGGATACTCACCAAGAAACCGAATATGTCCTAAGTAACCCACGCTTAATGCAACAGATTAGGCAGTTCAAGCATAATTCTAAAAAATCGAACCCTAGCCAAGCAAATCTATCTCTCGATTTCGACTACATCCTAAAAAATCAAGAACTAATTACACAAATTCAATTACTAATCGAAACCCACAAACATAAGCATCATGCGCTCAGTCGTATTTCATGAAGACACTCTGCAAACATACGAATATTTGAGGGAAACAAATAAACCCATTCACAAAAAACTATTCAATATTCCCAAAGAAATGCAAAAAGGCGATCGCTGTTTTGTATTAAGGGAATAGGCGATCAGGTTTGGTGGATTTTGAGGGGCGATCTCTGTTTGATAAGGAAATAGGCGATCGGGTTTCTGGTTTGCTGAAAGGGCGATCGCTGTTTGATGTTGAGAATAGGCAAGCCTCCAAATAGGAATGCTAGTATTCACCTAAAAGCGATAATCATATACTGCGTGGATATTGAGCTAAGACTTGCTTGAGATATTTACCTGTGTAGGATTTTTTGACCTTCGCAACCTGTTCGGGTGTACCTTCGGCGATAACTTCACCACCGCGATCGCCTCCTTCTGGCCCCAAATCAATCACCCAATCCGCACAGCGAATCACATCAAGATTATGTTCAATGGTGATGATGCTATTGCCCTTATCGACAAGGCGCTGCATCACATCTAGTAATTTATGCACATCATAGAAGCTTAAACCTGTAGTCGGTTCATCAATGAGATAGAGAGTTTTTCCTGTAGCACGGCGAGCGAGTTCTGTCGCCAGTTTCACCCTCTGTGCTTCACCACCAGAGAGCGTAGGCGCGGACTGCCCCAGACGTACATAGCCTAATCCCACATCTACCAACATTCCCAATTTGGCATGGGCGGAAGGAATATTTTCAAAAAAGTGCATCGCTTCTTCGATGGTCATATCTAACACATCAGCGATCGTTTTCTCTTTGTATTTGACTTGTAACGTCTCGCGGTTATATCTTGCGCCTTTGCAGATATCGCACTGGACATAGACATCAGGGAGGAAATTCATGGAGATGATATTCACGCCCTGTCCTGAACATGCCTCACAACGTCCACCCTTAACATTAAAAGAGAACTGTCCTGCTTTATAGCCTCGCGTTTTCGCGGCGGTAGTCAGGGTAAAGGTTTCGCGAATTACATCAAATAGCCCCGTATAGGTGGCAGGATTGGAACGGGGAGTGCGACCGATTGGAGATTGATCAATGACGATGAATTTGTCGAGAGCCTCTAGTCCCTTGATCTCCTCAATCCCTTTTGGTGCAGGGACTTTGCGTGAGAAATGGTGATCGAGAGAATTATGCAGTAAATCATTGATTAAAGTTGATTTGCCTGAACCTGAAACACCTGTGATGCAAACCAGTTGTCCTAATGGAAGTTTAACGCTGATATGTTTGAGGTTATTGAGATAGGCGTTACAGATTTCTAAGTGTTTGCCATTCCCTTCACGCCTGACCGAAGGAGTAAGAATCTGCTTGCGTTTGGATAGATAGGCTCCTGTGAGGGATTCAGGGTGGTTCTCAATATCCTCAACAGTGCCTTGGGCGACAATCTTGCCGCCATGTACACCCGCCCCCGGTCCGATATCAACCAGATAATCCGCAGCCCGAATGGTTTCTTCATCATGTTCCACGACAATCAAGGTATTACCAAGATCGCGAAGTTTAGTTAAAGTCCCTAGCAGTCGAGAATTATCCCGTTGATGCAGCCCGATGCTTGGTTCATCTAATACATAGAGAACTCCCGTTAAACCTGAGCCAATTTGAGTTGCGAGGCGAATACGTTGCGCTTCACCACCTGAGAGAGACATAGTGGAGCGATCGAGAGTGAGATAATCCAATCCCACATCAAGAAGAAATTGTAATCTCGCTAAGATTTCCTGTAGAACCCGATCGCCTATTTGTCTGGTGCGATGATCGAGTTCGAGATTTTGCAGACGTTGTAAGCAAGTACCAAGAGGAACTGAAACAAAATCAATAATGTTATAACCACCAATCCTCACCGCTAGCGATTCTGGCTTTAGGCGTTTACCTTCACAAGTAGAACAGGGCTGTTCGATTAGATAGTTTTCTAACTTCTGTTTTTGCGATTCCCCTGCTTCGGCATATTGCTGCTCAAGCATGGCGATCGCCCCTTCATAGCGCTTGTAATAGCCCTCAGCCCGATCGCGATAGAGCGAATCTGGTTTAATTAAAATCTTCTCAGTCGTGCCATGCAAAATAATATCAATTTGAGCCTGAGTGAGATCTTGCCAAGCCGTATTAATCTCGAAACCTGCATATTCACCGACACTCGATAATAGCGAAATATAATAAGTATGGGTTTTATCCGCCCAAGGCGCGATCGCTGCATACACAGGCAAAGATGGATCGGGAACGATCAATTCAGGATTAAAGGTTTTAATACTTCCCAATCCGTGACAGGCTGGACAAGCACCGTATGGCGAATTAAAAGAGAACATACGCGGTGATAGTTCTTCCATCACCGCCCCATGTTCGGGACAAGCAAAGTTTTCCGAGAATGTAAGAATAGTATTTTCCTGTGAAGTCTTGCTCCCCTCTCCCTCTGGGAGAGGGGCTGGGGGTGAGGGCAAAATCTCCACCATCGCAATCCCTTCTGCACGTTTCAAACAAGTTGCTAAGGAATCTGTTAATCTTTCTTGAATATCATTTTTACGAATCAAGCGATCGACCACAATTTCAATATCATGGACTTTGTTCTTTTCCAGTTCGATATTGTCGCTTAGTTCCCGCACTTCCCCATCAATCCGCACTCGCGCAAATCCTTCCGCCGCCAGCCCCGCCAATAATTTTTTATGAGTTCCCTTTTTGCCACGAATTACAGGAGCCAGTAATTGAAAACGAGTGCGATCGCTTAATTCCATAATCGCATCGACCATCCGATCAATGGTTTGGGGCGCAATATTGCGATCGCAGATCGGACAATGGGGCGCACCAGCCCGACCAAATAGTAACCGCAAATAATCATAAATCTCGGTGACAGTCCCGACCGTTGAGCGCGGGTTGTGCGAAGTCGATTTTTGATCGATGGAAATCGCAGGACTTAAGCCCTCAATATAATCCACATCAGGCTTATCGACCTGCCCCAAAAATTGCCTTGCATAGGCGCTCAGTGACTCCACATAACGGCGCTGTCCCTCCGCAAAAATCGTATCAAAGGCGAGGGATGACTTGCCAGAACCAGATACACCTGTAAACACGATCAAGCGATCGCGGGGAATGGTCAGATCAACATTTTTGAGATTGTGCTGTCTCGCACCTCTGACGTGAATATGGGTATGGTCTGGCATTTGAGCGCGATTCGTAAAGATTTATTACTAGTGTATGCGATCGCAACTAATCAAAATAGCCTCTTCGTTGAAAACCATATCAGACAAGATGTCTGATCCACAAAAACAAAGTCAATGTGGTACGGGCATCTTGCCCGTTGGTAAGATTTGCTTTCCTGAATCAAAACCTAGATAACACAGATTTTCTAGTAATTAATAATTCGTAATTCGTAATCAATACCTGACATCTAGCATTAAACCTCAAAATTGCCTAAAGCCTTATCCATACAAACTCTTAATTTTTCTGCCAAAATCTGGACATTGGGTTCTTCTAATATACCCAGATGACTACCAGGAACCTCATGAATTTCTAACTCACCGTTCACAAATTTCCTCCAGCCAATTTCGGGGGGATTATTTTGATACCTGATAAAAAACGCATCCATCGCTTTAAACAGATTGACTCTTCCTGAATAAGATTTGGGAGTGTACGCCTTAGCAGTCGCAAACAGTGCCTCTGGACAATAGATGTACGGCTGATAATGATTCCCATATCTGAGAACACGCAGATTCCTTTCCACGATGCCATTAACCTTTTCCATCAATTCTGGAAGGGGCAGCCGTAATAAATTAGCAACTAGCTGGCGGAATGGCAATAATTTTCTGCCCATTTCTATGTTCGTATCAAATAAAGCCAGTAAACCCACCTGCTGCTTTTGGGCGACTAGCTGCTGCGCCATTTCGTAGGCAACCACTCCGCCAAAACTAAGCCCCATCAGAAAGTAAGGCCCCTCTGGTTGAAGAGTTCGCATTTCTTCGATATAGTGGGCTGCCAAATCTTCCATTTTGGGTAAAGAAAGCGCTCTATCAGTCGTTTCTGCCATTGCATAATGGAGAGCATAAATCGGCTGTTCTGGTCCTAAATAGCGACTTAAATCATTGCAATAGCGAATATGGTGAATAGCAAACAAAATAGGACGAGAACCACCTGGCTGAATGGGAACGAGGGAATACCAAGATGGTGTCACTTTTTCCTTTCGCAAAACCTTCGCCATTTCTTCAACAGTTGGATTTTGGAACAAAACAGATAAAGGCAGATTGGTCTGGAAACTTTTTTCGATTTGGGCAAATAGCTTCACCCCCAGCAAGGAGTGTCCGCCAAGATTGAAGAAGTTATCTTTTACTCCAATAGGTTTATGTTTAAGAACTTTCTCCCAAATCTTCGTTAGCTGAAGTTCCAATTCATCGCGAGGAGCTAGGAAGTCTTCATCCGTATTTTGTCCAGTTGAGTCAGGTGCGGGGAGAGCGAGGCGATCGATTTTGCCGCTAGGTGTCAAAGGGAGTTTTTCTAGGAAGACAAAAGCGGAAGGAGTCATGTAATCGGATAACTTCTGTTTCACCAATTGGCGTAATTCGGTTTGAGTTAATGTTGCTTGGGGTTGCAGCACAATATAAGCAACGATTCGTTTATCTCCTAGGATATCTTCACGGACAATTGCTACTGTGTTTAAAACATCGGGATGCTTACTAATAACGGCTTCAATTTCTCCTAATTCGATCCGAAATCCCCGAATTTTCACTTGAAAATCTTTTCTCCCTAAAAATTCTAGGCTGTCATCGAGTCGAAAACGCCCCCAATCTCCTGTACGATAAATGCGGCGATCGCCACCTGTGGGATCAGGAAGAAATACCGCAGCAGTAAGTTCTGGTTTACGCCAATAGCCTAAAGCAATATGGGGGCTTCTAATAGCAATTTCTCCGATAATATCTGTTGAATTTCCTGCTTGATCAAATAACAGAATTTCTGTATCGTCGAAAGGATAACCTACCGCAACAGAGTTACGAGTAATTACTGTTCCTTTATTGATTAAAGATTGCAAATTAAAAGAAGATTCCGTACAGCCTAAACCATTCACAAAAATACAGTCATCAGCAAAATATTCTCGATAAATTTCAACATCTTGTTTAACAACAGGTTCCCCACCCAACACAACTAATCGAATTTTATTCAAGTCTTTTTTATAAGTTACCGAATCAGCAAAATAGCGATAGACCGTGGGTGTAGAGTGATAAATTGTAATCTCTTCTTCCCTTAACCATTGGGATAAATTTGCTAATCCTTTTTGTTTAATATCAAAAGGATATAAAGTCGCTCCATTTAACAAGCTTGCAAAAATATCAATAACCCCAGCATCAGAAGTACAGGATGAAAATAATGTTAGCTTATCCTCAACAGCTATATGCAAATTGTTCGTGTAGTTTTTGATAAAGTGGAGAACATTGCCATGATTTTGGATAACCCCTTTGGGCTTCCCAGTTGAACCAGACGTATATAGAAGGTAAGCAATAGTATCCGATGATATTTCTTGATTAATTTCTGCATAACTATCTGTTATTTCAATTTTATCAATATTGATAACAAGTAACTTTTCTCCTCCCAACTCTTGAGCTTTACCGCAATTATTATCATTGGTTATAATCAAACTAGCAAGGGAATCTTCCAGTATATAAGATACTCTATCTTGAGGGTAATTAGGATCTAAAGGCACGTAGACTTGACCTACTTTAAGAACAGCCAGAATTGCAGCGACCATAGGTGCATCATGCTCAAATAATAGAGCAATTCTTGTCTGTTCGTGGGGAATGTATTCCAGCAATTTTTGAGCGATACGATTGGCTTGATAATTTAATTCTTGATAAGTCCACTCATGGTTTCTGGTCTTAATTGCAAAATGATGCGGATATTTTTCGACTTGCTGTTGAAACCGCGATGGAATTGATTGTTTGATTTCGGATTTGAGAAATTCGCTAAAGGGATTACTCAGTTGAATTAAATTACGTCCACTCAATAATTGATAACGTTCTGTTTCAGTCAATAAAGAGAAATTGGCAATAGGATATTCGGGATTCCTGACAATCACTTCTAATAATTGCTGAAAATGCTTTGACATTTGCTGAATGGTATCAGCATTAAAAAGACTCTTATTGTAAACCCATTGCAGATAAATATTTTTATCTTTGTTTTCTAGATACAGCGTTAAATCAAACTTGGAATCAATTTCCCGACTTAAAAGGTTTTCTGCCTTTAAATCCATCAGTTCTAATAATGTTGATTCTGTAAAATTGATCATATTAAACCAAACCTGAAAGATAGGATTACGACTTAAATCTCTTTCGGGTTGGAGTTCTTCTACTAATTTCTCGAAGGGTAAATCTTGATGAGCATAAGCCCCTAATGTTACTTCCCGCACTCGCTTTAATAATTCTCGAAAACTAGGATTTCCGACTAAATTACTGCGAAGAACCAAACTGTTGACAAAAAATCCAATTAAGGGTTCAATTTCTTGGCGATTACGATTAGCAATGGGTGTACCAACAATAATATCATCCTGACCTGAATAGCGATAAAGTAATATCTGAAATGCCGCCAGTAGAGTCATAAATAGGGTAACTCCTTCCTGCTGACTCAATGCTTTGAGGGCATTGGTTAGGTCTTGAGAAAGTTCCACAAATATAGTTGCACCATTATAGGTTTGAATCGCTGGACGCGGATGATCTGTCGGTAATTCTAAGACGGGCAGACTACCGCCCAATTGTTTTCTCCAATAGGATAGCTGAGATTCTAAAACATCACCTTGTAACCAATTGCGTTGCCATTGGGCAAAATCTGCATACTGAATCGGTAATACTGGTAATGAGGGAATTTCTTTCTTACAGGCTGCTTGGTAAAGGTGGGATAATTCACGGTTCAAGACTCCCATTGACCAACCATCAGCGATAATATGATGAATTGTCAGCACTAGGATATGGGTTGTCTCCCCCAAACGAAACAAACTCACTCTCAGCAGAGGGGGATTTTTTAAATCAAAGGGTTTATGACTCTCTTGAGTGAGTAGGTGTTGAACTTGTAAATCTTGTTCTTCTAAAGACAGTTCTCCTAAATCTGTCACCCCAATAGCTAAGGTTAATTCGGGCAGGATGATTTGAACCGACTCCCCCTCAGAAGATGAAAAACAGGTACGCAAGGTTTCATGACGAACAATGAGGGCATTTACCGCTTTTTCTAGGGCTTCAATGTTGAGTTTCCCTTCTAATCGTAAACCTTGGGAAATGTTATAAATAGCGTTAGCACCTTCATATTGGTCAATAAACCATAATCGAGATTGAGCAAAGGATAGAGATAAGTCTTCTGTCCGTTCTATCGGTTGTATCAGAGAAGAGGCGGAGGATAATTGACTGTTATTAACTTCTATAAGTTGACTGAATTGGGCTATGGTTGGGGCTTGAAACAGATCTCTTAGAGAAGTTTCGATACCATAAGTTTCTCGTATCCTCGAAATTACTTGAGTTGCGACAAGGGAATGTCCGCCTAATTCAAAGAAGTTATCCTCAATGCTCAAAAACGGTATGTTTAAAACTTGTTTCCAAATTTGAGCAATTTTCTCTTCTGTTTCGTTGCGGGGTGCTATTAAAACGCCTGGTTCCTGACGGATAAACCTTCGCACTAATCTGTCTCTATCAATTGCACCATTTTCAGTTAGAGGTATTTCCGAAAGTTGCACTAAGTTGCAGGAACAAATAGTTCCAAAATTGTCTTTTACCTGAAAATCTGTGTCAATTTCAACAGGTGAACTCGCAGTAAAATAAGCTGTTAACTTTTGCAAACTCTCAGATTCCACCTCCCAACGGCGGATATTTGCGTTGCTTCCATCCAAACCTATGAATAGGTGTGTTTGACCATGGTGTAAACTAGCCAGCATCGCAGAGATGCCTTGGGAAGGGGGTATGGTATAGAAACCTTTGGCACGGCTAAGGTTCTTCATCTGATATCCCTTACTCATTCCTGTTTCATCCCACATACTCCAAGCAAAACAATAGCTTTGCAATGCACTTTGATGTTTTTGGTAATGGGAAAAGCGATCGAGAAAACTATTGGCAGCAGCATAAGCACTTACAGCACTACCTCCAAAAAAACTGTTTGTGGAAGAAAAGTTGATAAAAAAACTGTCTTTCTGCTTTTTGATTAATTGGTGTAGCGTCCAACTTCCTAACATCTTGGGACGTAGCACTGCTGATAAGTTTTCTTGAGTTTCTTCTAACACAAACTGTTCATGGAATTTGCCAGCTAAATGGATTATTCCATCTAAATTTTTCCCCCAGATGTTTTTAGCCTTTTCGACTATTTTTTCCAAATTATTCAAATCACAAATATCGACAGCCTCATAAATTATCTCTCCCCCAAGTTGTTCTAATTCCTGATAAACTTTAATACGTTGGGAAATAGCATCTTTTTCTTCTAAATGCAAATTCCATGTAATTTTTTCTGGTAAAGGAGTTGTACCAATTAATAAGAGCCGAGCTTGGTAATGTTGCAATAAATATTTAGCAATTTCTACGCCTACACCTCCCAGTCCACCGCTCAGCAAATAAGTTCCACCTTGCTGAAAGGGAATTGGGTGTTTAGGTTCTTTTGATAAATCCACTTTTTGCAAACGAGTCACAAAACGCTGACCATTTCTGTAAGCAATTTCTCGTTCTTTTGAAGAAATTTGTAGTTCTTGGAGAATGTAATCCCCATTTTTTTCAACCTCTCCAAAAGTTAAATCAATGTGACGACAATTTAACCAAGGTAATTCTTGTGGAATTGTTTTTAGTAATCCTAAAACTGGAGATTTTTCATAAGCTATTAAGTCAGTTGAAAAAATAGACTGGATGTGGTTAGAAATAAAGAGTAATTTAACTGATGAATGGTCAAAACCCTGAACTTTAGCTAAAGCTTGGACTAGGAATAATAAACTATATATTCCTCGTGCTTGCGCTTGTTCAAGAGCTTCTAAACTTTCGATATCCCCAGTATATTCATCATAAGTCCATAAGTGAATAATTTGCCCGACGACAATCTTTTTGTTTGCTAAAGAGTTAAATAATAACTGATAGTGTTCTGCTTCTTTTGAAGAAATTTGATAACTGGAATTATTGATTTCCAGAAAATTTTCTCCAGATGAAACAGTTATGTATGGAAGATTATATTGAGATAATATTCGACTTATGTAATCTCCCAATCCCCAAGAATCAAGAAATATTAAATTAGGATTAATTAAATTTAGATAATTCTTATTAAGAATCGGGGATTGGGGCTGCCAGATTTGCCGATAAAACCAGTTAGGAATAGTATGAGAATTGCCTAATAATATATCAATTCCTTTGAGAATTGGTTTAAACTCACCTGCATGAAAACGC
>JBILGV010000141.1:0-9898 GCA_044350865.1 Pseudanabaena sp.
ACTAGTTGTTTAACTGTTTTTTGGCTTGTTGTTGAGCGTGATCATGCTAAACACGACCGTAGATCTTCCGCGAATAATTCATGACACTAACACAATGCCGATACTGACATTTGTAAATATTTGGTAGGAAGCTATTTGGAAGGGTAAAGATAATTCCAGATTTATATCATGGGCAATATTAATTGCCTCAGAGGGATGTTCGAGATCCTGTAGCAAGATGGCAAATTCATCTCCCCCAAGGCGGCAAAGTGTTGTCCCAGGTCGTAAACATAGTTCAATTCTACGAGCCAAAGACACTAATAACTGATCGCCTACTAAATGTCCTAGAGAATCATTTACCGATTGAAAGCGATCGCAGTCTAAAAACAGCACAGCAAATTGATAACTTGACTGCTGATTAACCTGTGGGAGTAACTGCTCCAAGCGCTTCATAAACCAAGAGCGATTTGGTAAACCAGTCAAGACATCGTATAGGGCTAAATGTAATAGGCGTTCTTGAGCTTGTAAACGTTCGGAAATTTCTTGCTCCAATTGGGCGGTACGCTGACGCACACGCTGTTCCAGTTCTGCATTTAGTTGACGAATTTCTTTCTGAGCGGCTCTTAGACTCAAGTGAGTTTGAATACGGGCTAAAACCTCGTCTAACTGAAACGGCTTGGTAATATAGTCCACGCCACCAACGGTAAAAGATTTAACCTTATCGATTACCTCATCTAAGGCACTTAAGAAAATTACAGGAATATCACGAGTTTGTTCATTGGCTTTCAATCGCTGACAAACTTCATAGCCATCAAGGTTTGGCATCATGATATCTAACAAGATGAGGTCAGGTTTCGCCGCTTGAGCCACTGTTAACGCCATCAAACCATCGGTGACACTGCGTACCTTATAGCCTTGCTCTGTCAAAGTTGTTGATAAAAACCGCAAATTGTTGGGCGTATCATCAACTATTAATATGTCACCGTTTGGTTCTCTAGCCATTAGGTACTTCCTTCCCACGCAAAAAATAGATCTGTCAATGTGTGCGGGGCGAAGCCCCGCACACATTGACTAAGAATGGAATAGCTATTACTCATTAATGTTTCTGTCTTTTTCAAGAGCTTGCTTGGTAATATTCATGATTTGATTGTAGCAAAAGTTGTCCATGAGACTGATTAATGACTGAGATAAAACAATATTACTGGCTGGAATATCTTTAATGAGATCAAGGATAAGGTCATTGTCTGCCAATATGGCGGCTTGATGCAGTCGAGATATCCAGTCAGAAGGTCTTTCTGGTAGACATACCTTAAAATTGCTTTCCAAAATACTCAAATCGATATGTTGTTCATCAATATCATCATCATTAAAATTTTTAGGGGTATACAGATAAACAATCCCCAGATATTCAGCCAATTTATCAAATATAAGAGCTTCATGAAATGGCTTACGCACAAAATCATCACAGCCCGCCGATAGGATAATCGTCTTTTCTTCTTCTAAGGCACTTGCTGTCAAGGCGATAATTACTGTGGCTTGTCCTTTTAAAGTTGTTTTGATTTGCCGAGTTGCTTCATATCCATCCATTACAGGCATTCGCATATCCATCCAGATTAAATGGGGCTGCCACTCTTCCCAAATTGCGATCGCCTCTACTCCATTTTCCGCTTCCCTAATTTGAAACCCAACCGACTCCAATAACTTGACCAGCAAATGCCGACTTTCCCAGCGATCTTCTACAACAAGAATCCGAAATTCTGGCTGATTTGGCGCTAAACCGATAATTTGCTTGTTTTGTGGGTTGCTAGATAAGTTAGTAAATGTTTGATTTGGTCTTTGATTTGGTCTTTGATTTGGTATATTTACAGGAAGATTAACCTCAAAAAAACTTCCCTTGCCAAGGATGCTGCTAACTGTGATTTTTCCTCCCATTAATTGGGCAAATTTAGAACTGATGGATAAACCTAACCCAGTTCCTTCCGAGGCTTTTTGTCCGAGTTCGGTTTGGGCAAAGGCTTCAAAAATCTTTTCCAATTCGGTGTCTGGTATGCCTTCGCCAGTATCTTCTACCCGAAATATCAAGTTCTTTGGAGATGTTGTTGGTTGCAAGTTATTTACTTCTACAGATAGAGTTACTGAACCGCGACTTGTAAATTTAATCGCATTACTTAACAAATTAATTAAAATTTGGCGCAATTTTGGTTCATCGGCATGAATCCATCGTGGTACTTCAGGCGATCGCTTAAATATTAATTGCAAAGCTTGAGTATTGGCTTTTAAATAGAACATTTTTTGGAGGTTGTCGAGAAATTGATACAGGTCAAAATCGTTGGTGCTGAGAGAAATTCGCCCAGATTCAATTTTGCTCATATCTAAAACATCATTAATTAATCCTAATAAATGTTCACCACTATTATGGATGATTTTGAGATAGCCATGATGAATATCTTGAGGTGTGATATCTCGCAATATCAATTGGGTAAATCCCAGAATAGAGTTCAGAGGAGTACGGAGTTCGTGACTCATATTTGCTAAAAATAAACTTCTAGCTTTATTAGCCGACTCAGCCGATTGGGTTGATTGTTTAAGCTTCTCTTCCGATTGTTTACGATCGATCGCGAGGGCGATCGCATTACATATATTCTCTATTAGCTGAATATCAGTATCTAAATGCTTCTGAGAAGCCAAGAACATTACGCCAATTACGCGCTCTTTGACCATCAGAGGATATCCTTCAATAGCCATAATCCCCTTACTTTCTAACCACAATTGCTCAGATCGCGTTAAACTTGCTAGAATTTGATCAGTTACAAGGAATTGAAACATTCCTTGGGCTATAAATAGAATTTTCTCTTTCCCAATTAAATTACGCAGGTGATCGCTATCAGCGCTATTAAACTGCCCTGCCGAAGCTTGCGAATCCAGCCCATTCCCCAAAGTATTAATTGTCCAAACATGAGCAAAATTTATAGACAAATGTCGCCATAGAGATTCGACAGAAGCTTGGATTAATTCTTCTAAAGTATTAGTGTAAATAGAAGCAGAACCAATTTCAGCTAAGAGAATTGATAAATGTACCCGTTCTAAAAGTTCTATTTCAATCTGTTTGCGATCGCTAATATCAAAAATCGCCCCATCTAACCACAGTAACTGATTATCTTCAGTAAATACACCTCTTCCTTTGTCACAAAACCAATGAATGACTCCTTGAGCATCAACAATCCGATATTCCAAACTATAGGGCTGTCTACAAATTAAGCTTTCAGTAACAACCCGTTCCACTATTTCGCGGTCTTCAGGATAGATAATGCTTGTCCAACTACGATGCTGATCGCCAATAAATTCTTGCGCCTGAAACCCAGTCAGTTCCAGAACAGATCCTCCTAAAAATTCCATAGTGCGATCGCGATCGCAACGATAGACAATCCCTGAAAGGTTAGCAATCAAGGCTTGATATTTTTCTTCAGATATTTCTGGATTGCTTAATTGGGGATTGGGCTGGCGATCAATATCCATAGTAAAAGCTCTTAATTTTAAAGTATTAAGGTTTTATGAACTATAGCCTTAATCTTTTTTGACTTTTTTTGAGTTTAATAGGATTTACGCAAATGGACTTGAAATCGTGATTCTAATATCGGGGCAATTCATGAATTGCCCCTACCTTCTTTTGCGTAAGTCCTATTTAATCTTCTGGCTCAATCGTGCTACTTAAACCTTTACTTTGCAGTCCTTCACAATAAAACTCAGCATGTTCTTGTACACAAGTAATCACTAGCGCACATCCATCGGCATGTGCAGCCATCATGATATCTACGGATTGAGGTTGCGTAAGTCCAACAACCTCCATTAAGGTTTGAACTACATATTCCATAGAGTTAAAGTCATCGTTATGTAATAGAACTCGATATCTTGGTGCGATTTTGCGTATGGTTGTGGGACGGGTAATAGTTTCAGTAGCCATAGTATTTAGATTGCCTCTAGTAAGGATGTTTTTATAGATTTCGATAACCGATTAGGGTTTGTGGGAGATCTCTTTGAGTTTTTACCCTTAGAAAGTAATTCTTAAATGTTTTCTTAAAGGTTTCTTCAAGGTAAGAAAGTAATCATACCTAATGCACCCTAACTACATTATAAGTATGAATCCCAAAAATGTGAAGTATATAGACAAAAGAAAAATCGCCCGCATAGCGAGCGATTTTTTAGGGATGTTAGTATCTATTTGGTTTCTGGAACCTGATAATAAACGCCACTACCTGAATCTGGGACAAAAATGCATTCTTTTTGAGAGGTAAAGAAAGCTTTCCAAATCGGTACATTAGAAACTCGATAATATTTGCCTAAAACTGGTTTGATGGCTTCAGTCGCAGTTTTGAGGTGATAGTGAGGGATACCGATAAAGATGTGATGGGCGACATGAGTACCGATATTGTGATGAATATCATTAAAAATACCGTAATCACGATCAATCGTTGAAAGCGCTCCTTTCAAGAAATACCAATCCTTGCCTCGAAACCAAGGGATATCTGCTTCAGTATGGTGGAGATAGGTGACAAGATCAAGCCATACTACAAAGATGAGGTAAGGAACAATATAAAACTTAAATAGGAATAGAAATCCGTAGGTGAATCCCAACCAAGTTAAAAATCCTACCATCGCCGTCCAAAGTGTGGTGCTAGTAATGATGTCGGCGGTTTCTGATTCGCGGAACAAATCGTTGTTTGGTACGAAATGTGATGCAGTCGTCCGCGCTGGTGATCGCTTAAACAAATAAAGAGGATAGGCAAACAATAGAGCATCAAAGCGAATGAATTTACCAATCCAATCCATTTCTTTGTACTGAGTTTCGGTCACTGGATACCAACTCTCATCGGTATCAATATTGCCAGTATTTTGGTGATGGGTGCGATGACTGATCCGCCAACCATTATATGGCACAAGGATCGGAATATGGGTGAGATGTCCGACCAGATTGTTTAGCCATTTGCTACGTGAGAAAGAACCATGTCCGCAGTCATGTCCAACCACAAAGAAAGCCCAAAACATTGTGCCTGTGGCAACCCAGAAAATCGGATAAAACCACCATGCATCGATATAAACGGCGGCGGCATATAGTCCGACGATAATCGCAGTATCGGCAAAAAAATAGGCGAGCGATCGCCATACATTAGGAGCAAAACATTCCGCAGGGATTGCGGCTTTTACATCTTGAAAAGTAAACGGAAGCTCGGTTTGAGAGGTCGAAGATGTATCGGTAAGCGGGTTTTCGAGATTAATCCGATGAATAGTCGTAGACGACACGTATATTTCCCTGTTGTTAAGAAAAATTAAGTCAATGGTTAAATCTTAGCAGGGAGTTAGCGCATAAATGAGATGTTACTGTCCAAAACCAAAAGCATTTAGTAAAAAAGACCAGCGATCTCCCCTTACTCTGATATAAGCTTGCATTTGCGCGATCGCCCGATGATCCCCAGTATGATCCCCAGATGGTTTTGTACTTGGATAACGATCCAGAATTTCATATTCAAAAGGATCATGCCAGATCAAATTACCAGCGCGATGTAATAACCCTAGAGCGATCGCGGCATCAGGATGTAACTTGGTCGCTTCGGCAAAGCTACCTTTGCGCGGTAATTTTGGCAATATTGACAGGGCTTGCTGTTGCAGTTTTTGCTGCTGTTGCAAGAAAAAATCGACCTTCTGGCGATCGCTATTGTCCAGCAAACCTGTTGGTTCACTAACTAACATTAAGGCTTCCGCAGGTCGATCATCGCGTCCCGCCCGTCCAATTTCTTGAATGTATTCCGAAAGAGTCAACGGCGGATGAAAATGTAAAACCCAACGGGTGTCGGGTTTGTTAATTCCCAAGCCAAACGCTGAAGTGCAAATGACAAATGGATATTGATTAGTGAGCCATTGTTTCTCTATGTGATGACGTTCTTGAGGTGGTAATCCCGCATGATAAGCCGCAGTTGCGAAGGAATTCTCTTGCAGCCAAGTGGCGAGCATTTCCGCATCACGGCGACTTCGCACATAGATTAAACCTGACTGCCCTTTGCGATCGCGAATAAATTTGAGGGTGCGAGATTTGCGCCCTGCGGGTGTCCAAGCAATTTCCACTTTGAGACTTAAATGCGGGCGATAGGGACTAGTCCTCACAATGCTCGGATTTTCGAGATGTAAACAAGTTTGTAATTCGGCGGTTGCCTCTAAATCTGCCGTAGCTGTAAATGCCGCGATCGCAATTCGGGGATGATCATCAGGTTTCTGTTGCATCAGCGCCTTTCGGACTGCTCCTAAACGGCGATAGCTAGGACGAAATGAATCTCCCCACTGCACCAGACAATGGGCTTCATCGAGCATTAATCCCGTAATTTTCAAACGGCGATCGCCGAGTTGTGACCAAACAGGCGGACTCAAAAGCGTTTCTGGAGAAATGTATAGCAGACGAATATTTGCGAGATTGCGTAATACTTCACGGCGTTGTATTTGCGATAAATTGCTATGCAAACAAGCGGCGGGTAAATTGCGAGATTTTAAATCCCTAACTTGATCTTCCATCAGGGCTAACAATGGCGAAATTACCAAGGTTAACCCATCTTTGAGAATCGCTGGTAACTGAAAACAAATTGACTTTCCACCACCTGTAGCCATAATTGCAAGACTATCTTGCCCTTGTAGTAAACTCGTGACAATTTCCCTTTGAGATTCGCGTAAGTCGTCATATCCCCAAATCTTTTTAAATGTTTGTTGAACTACTGACCATTGATTCGGTATATTCCCAGAAATTTGCTCAGACATATTTGATTTAAAAGTATTGTCTAGAGTAAGTAGCTAAGCCTAACCTAAAACTAAGAAGTGTGGGTCGCTCAATTTTTGCTCGATCTACACTCTGCTTTTGGGTTTTAATTATGCTGACTTACTTATTGCCACATCGTAGAAACTTGAGATAAGGTATGTATAGGATAAGACTTACCCAAAAATGACTTGAGACCCACATTTCATCGCAGGCGTAATTCATGAATTGCCCTTACATTTCCTTCTTTTGCGTAAGTCCCATCGGATCAATGTATAGTCTCAATATAGTCGCATAATTAAATCTAAAGAGTCAAATAAATAGCTCTAAAATCGAAACAAACATTAGATAATTAGTCGGATTACAGGTCGTTGTAAAAGGAAACTATGCAGGTGAGCCTAGAAGATTCATCCATCCCAGTCACTAAAGAGCCACTTCATCACGTCCTTACGGTTGAAGATCCCAAGGGCTTTCGTAATTTCCTACTGCACAACATGACCTATTCTCTAGGAAGGGGAGTAGAAAATTCGATTGTTCTTCGCTCCAATCTTGTATCGCGCCAACATGCAATGTTGTTGACGATCGCTACTCCAAAAAACTCTTCGTATTTTTTTCGCGTTATTGACGGTAATCTGAATGGTACGAGAAGTACCAATGGTATTTTAATTAATGGCAAAAGGCGGCTCTCTCACATACTTTGTCAAGGCGATGAAATTCTATTTAGTAAAGATACGCGAGTCGTGTATCAGGTAATCAGCGCGATCTCTAATGCTAACAAAGATAAGCTAAAAAATAAGCTAGAGCATAAACTTAAAGGTAATCTTTATGATGGAAAGAACCTGATAGCGAGCGCTCAGGGGATCAGCGAAGTCCACTCTATCCATTTTTCCAAGTTACAGGTAATTGCGAAACAAGATTTATCGGTTAATATGCGTGGGATGGTTGAGCAGTTTAGCGCATCTCCGCAGCTTAACCCGCAGCCAGTGATAGACCTTACGCTAGCGGGGAAAATTCTATATCTTAATCCTGTGGCACTACATCAATTTCCCGATCTTGATGTGCTGCAAGTAAATCATCCTTTATTGCAAGAATTGTTGAATCAATTGAGTCCTTTCATTACTCTTGGCAACGATTTGTTTATCCGCGAAGTGCGAATTAATGACAAGGTATTTGAAGAAATTATTCATTTCAAATCTTGGAATGATGTAGTGCGTGTGCATATTTCCGATATTACTAAACAAAAACAATCGGAAGAACTTATTTCCTATCAAATCCATTTTGATAATCTTACAGATTTACCTAACCGTAAGTATTTGCACGATCATTTATTTGCAATCACTGAAAACCTACAGGGTAAACAACAAAGATTTGCAATTTTATTTCTGGATATTGATCGGTTTAAATTAATTAATGATTCGCTCGGTCATGGGATTGGTGATTTACTCCTGAAAGCTGTTAGCGATCGTCTCAAAGCCTCAATCAAAAAAGGCGATTTACTCGTTCGTTGGGGTTCTGATGAATTTGCGATCGTGACTAAGAAGATTGAATCTACGGATTCAGTTGTTCAAGTCGCTGAAAACATCATCCAAACCCTAACTTTACCTTTTGTTTGTGGTGGTCATGAGTTACATGTCACGACATGTATCGGCGTAAGTATTTATCCAGATCATAATACTGATGTGGAAGAATTGATTCGGAATGCTGATATGGCGATGTATCGAGCTAAAGCGAACGGACAAAATATCTTCCAGTTTTATATTCCGAATATGCAAGAGCAGAGTTTTCAGAAGCTCATTATGGAAAATAATCTGCGAAGAGCATTAGAAAATGAGGAATTAGAAACATATTATCAACCCCAAGTCGATCTGCTCACCAATAAAATTGTTGGCTTAGAAGTTTTACTGCGTTGGAAACATGTTACTTTAGGTTCTATTTCGCCAGGGAAGTTTATTCCCCTTGCTGAAGAGACAGGCTTAATTATTTCGATGGGAAGTTGGGTATTGAGGCATAGCTGCTTACAAGCGATCGCATGGCAAAAGATGGGTTTAGCACCGATTCAAATCGGTGTAAATCTTTCGATTAAGCAGCTACAGCAAAAAGATTTTCTGGCTTCTTTAAAACAAATTTTGGAAGAAACAAATTTTGATCCCCATTATCTAGAGCTAGAAATTACAGAGGGGATTATGATGGATAATGTGCAGGAAAAAATCAAGATTCTCCATCAATTTCGGGAGATGGGGATCAAGTTATCCATTGATGATTTTGGCACTGGCTATTCATCACTCAGTTATCTTAAAAATCTGCCCGTAGACACGCTCAAAATTGATCGCGCCTTCATTGAATATATTGCTCATAACGAACAAGATCAAGCGATCGTTACTTCTCTGATCAACTTATCCCATAGTCTCAAGCTAGTTGTCATTGCTGAAGGTGCAGAAACAAAGGAGCAGGTTGATTTATTAAGAACATTTGGTTGTAATCAAGTTCAAGGTTACTTTTTCTACAAACCGTTACCCGCCGACGAGATTGAAACGTTGTTAAGGGCGCAAGAAGAAACCAAGCCCACAAAGACACCAGAAAGTTCTTGAAAGCTCCAACGCAGTGTTAGATGGTCTTCACCGATAACCTTTGGCTGAGTCATGGCGCTTCGATTGTAACGCGCCCACCTTCAACTGCCTCAATCTGAAGTTTAAAGCCATACAACAAGCCCATTCCCACTAACGGATCGGCATCAGAAGCTGCCACATCATACGGTCTTTCTCTGGCTGCGACTGCCAAAACGGAAGACGGCTCTATGTCCAATCCGTATTACCCAAGGTTGGGCATCGGGCTTTCGTTCATAAAGTTTATCAACTGCTAAAATTGTTGAGTTGGCTACTTCAAAATCTCCAGTTTCAATGTCAATAGCAACTATTTTGCCATGATTACCTGTTTCGACCTGTGGGCGGATTTGCGTTTGATAAATTAGATCGCCACGTTGGGCAAACTCTTCTTTGCTACAGCAATTCCAAATTCAAAATGGTAACAAGCAATACATAATACTAGTGTAAAATTAACACGAATCTGGAAACACAGGAGCATCACCAAGCATAAATTCGATTAGATGTTGCCAACCGTCAAAGAGAA
>JBILGV010000056.1:0-30365 GCA_044350865.1 Pseudanabaena sp.
AGTCGGGCAGATTATCAAAGCTCTCAAGATTCAAACAAGTTTCTACATATTCCAAAGCGTGAGCCGTGCCATCAGCAACATCGGGCTGTCCACATTCCACCACGATCGCAGGACAAAACTCACTAAATGCATAGGACTGCACCGTTTTTGGACTGGTGTAATGCACCACGATTTTGTTAAATAATCGCGCTAGATGTAGGGAATGTTTATCTAGACGGGTAATGCAGCCATAATGAGGATTTCGTCCCGTATTATTGTGAATATCGATGCTGGCAAACACACCACGCGATCGCATTTCGGCAATTACCTGTTGGGCGATCAGTTGTTCTGGAGCAGCATTTAATAAAGACTGAGAGTCATCCCCCATATTCCAAATGCGATTATAGTCAGGCTGCTCTGGTAAATGTCGCTGGCGATATCGTGCCGCCTCAATATTGCCGATAAATAACGATAGCGATCGCGGTAGATTCCTATGCTGATCATGATATTTTCGTAATAATTCCCGCATTGCTAACCAACTCGTGGTTTCGTTGCCATGTAACAAAATCGAAACAAATAGGGCAGGTTGGCGATCGCCTTGGAGATGGATCAAGGTGGGGCGATCGAGTAATTGCCAAAGCTCGTGTGACTCTAGCTCTAGTAAGCCGTCAAAAATGCGATCGAAAATATTTAACATGAAAATATTTATATTCACAAACAGCACTACGCACTGTCTCTATTAAAACAAAAGCGCCCCCTATGCAAGCCTTTTGAAATTAAAAACAACCACAAAACAATTTAGGCGCACCAATCGGTACGCCTAAATCCAAATGCAGGATAAAAAAATAATTGCACTTAATGAAAAGTAAACGAGAATCTAGCTTAATTAAAAATTAGAAATCAAGAATTAAAAATCTAAAATTCGTAATTCAATAATTCGTAATTAATAAGTTAGACCCATGCTGCGAGAAGTTTCAGCACCAAGATAGACACGGACGCTTAGGAAGTCAGTGGGGCAAGCTGTTTCACAACGTTTGCAACCAATGCAGTCCTCAGTACGGGGAGAAGAAGCGATTTGAGCCGCTTTACATCCATCCCAAGGAACCATTTCCAAAACATCACAAGGACAGGCTCGCACGCATTGTGTGCAGCCGATACAGGTGTCATAAATTTTGACTGCATGCGACATATTGCTATTGCTCCAATCAATATATGTGCCTAAAAAAGAAAAATAGGCACGGGATGTTTAATCCCAAGTTTATCGTAGTGGTTTACATTCATTGCTCAGATTGTGAGATAACTTAAAACAAATTAATATTTGAGACTGTAATCCAGTTTTTAGGTTAAGGTCACATTGATGTGGGGCGCAAAGTGCCATAGGACATAAAAAATGAAGATACTAGTTCTCAATGCAGGATCGAGCAGTCAAAAAAGCTGTTTATATGATTTGGGGCATGTACTGCCCGACATAGTACCTACACCAATTTGGGAAGCAAGCATCGACTGGACACATCATGAGGGCTTTGCTGAAATCAAGGTAAAACCTCAACATGGCAAAATCCTAGAAGAAGAAATCTCAGCAACTTCACGTCCTGAGATCATCGCGCATATGCTTGAAACTTTGTGGGATGGCGAAACTCCCGTTCTCACAAGTCCTTCTGAGGTCGATATTATCGGTCATCGGGTCGTGCATGGTGGTGAAGCCTATCGCCAAGGTACGATCATTAATAGTGAAGTCAAAGCCGCGATCGCAAAGCTATCTATCTTTGCCCCAGTCCACAACCCTGCTAATTTAGAAGGCATTGAAGCCGCCGAAAAGCTATTTGGAAATACGCCCCAAGTTGCAGTATTTGACACGGCTTTTCATGCTCATTTGGCTCCTGCGGCACATACTTACGCAATACCGACAAAATATACCGAACAAGGAATTCGTCGTTATGGATTTCATGGCATCAGTCACCAATATTGTCGCGATCGCGCCGCCAAAATCCTGAATCGCAAAGTTGAAGATTTACGTTTGATTACCTGTCATTTAGGAAATGGATGTTCATTAGCGGCAATTAAGAATGGACAGAGTATTGATACAACAATGGGATTTACACCCCTTGAAGGCTTAGTGATGGGAAGCCGTTCTGGTTCCGTTGATGCAGGAATTCTTATTCATTTACTGCGACAACCAGATATGAATGTGGAAAAACTCGATCGCATCTTAAATCGAGAATCAGGTTTATTGGGTATTTCAGGCATATCTGCCGATTTGCGCCCCGTACTTCAGGCGATCGCTGATGGTAATCAACAAGCCCAATTAGCCTTTGATGTCTATGTGCATAGTTTGCGATCGCATATTGGCGCAATGTTGGCTAGTTTAGGTGGGTTAGATGCGTTAGTCTTCACCGCAGGTGTGGGCGAAAATGCCCCCGCAGTCAGGGCGGCGGCTTGTGAGGGCTTTAAGTTTTTAGGACTGAAATTAGATTTAGAGAAGAATAATCAAAGGTTGATGGATGTTGATATTGCTACGCCTGATTCCTCGGTACGAGTTCTCGTCATTCACACTCAAGAGGATTGGGAAATTGCGCGGGAATGTTGGCATTTAAAATCAAAGTAAAATTCTTTTAAGAACTAAGTAAAGGAAGCTTTTCACCTATTTGAGTCAGGTTGATCGCATAACCACCTGTAACCAAGTAAACCGCATCAGCGATCGCCCCAATTTTACGACTCAGACCACCAAGGCGATCGCGAAATATTCGTCCCAATTTATATTCTGGTACGAGTCCCCAGCCCACTTCTTCGGAGACAAAAGTTATATCCACAGTGCAAGCTTGAATTGATGCTAGTAACTTCTGCTCAATTTCTAGCCAAGCTTCTTCATCGCAATCTAAAAAATTAGCTAGCCAAGTACCAAGCGAGTCAACAAGAATATAAGTACCACCTTGAATCTCTAAAATACTTTTAGCGATTTCAATGGGAACTTCTAAGGTTTGCCAATCATCAGAACGGCGATCGCGATGTTTTTGTAACCGATCTTCCCATTCAGCATCATCAGGATAACGAGTTGCCGTGGCGATATAAATTACCGACTTTTGCGATCGCAAGGCGAGATGTTCCGCCCATTCACTTTTACCTGAACGAGTTGCGCCCGTCACTAAACTAATCATGATTGTGTAAATCCAAGTTTGTTAGGGGGGCTAAGCCCCGCTAAACAAGTTTCTAAAAAATGGGTGACCTGGGATTCGAACCCAGGACCAGCGGATTAAGAGTCCGATGCGCTACCACTGCGCCAGTCACCCGTAATTTGATTGTTTTGGCTCATTGTGTTTTAGAGCGATTTATATTTTAGCAAAGGTTTGCATAAATGTATAACAAAAATTTTAATTTAACTCAATTTAAATTTTGGGGCTGTGGGTGATGGCTAACTATTTTAAAATTTCACCTTGCAATGCACAATTAACTGCAATTATCCAACGCTATACTACAAATAGCAAACTGGTTATGATTTTAGACAATATGAATTCCAGAACTGGAAAAAACTTTGCCCATATGAATGATGATCTATCCAATACAGATAGATCTAATCAAACTGTCTACGATGTTTCATCTGGAAAGGTGGGCGTAAATATTACGTCACCCATGACTCCTGACCAGAAAATTGATCAAGAAACTGTGAGGTTGATTAATTGGTTAGCTGAAGAGCAGAATATTCCTCCAGAATACGCATTAAAAAGAGCCGTGGGAACTGCTGCTTACATTCACGATCTCACCGAAAATAAAGGAGGTAAGTTGTTGGTCTTACTTCAGGATGGAGCAATTCATGAGATTCTCTTAAAAAACAAGTCTTGAAATCCAAAAACTATCTACTAATATTTTTGATTATGCATCCCGAAGAGCAAAAGCCTTCTATTTCTGAATCTTTCCCTGATCTGTCTTCAGAAATTAGTTTACCCAATAAGATAAGCGAAAGTGATACTCAACAAAATAAAGATATTGGTTTAGCTAATGCAAGAAATTTTTCGCCTACACAAGGTGAATTTGTCTTTCCTAAACTTAATACAGACAAACTAACTATTCCAGAAAGTCAGGAGAAAACCCGTGGTGAATTAGCCATATTTCTAGTTCGCATACTTTCTTGGACAATAAATTTAAGCTTTGGCTTGTTTATTGGTTTAGTAATTTTGTCGATTTTTATTGACGAGAAGAAAAGTAGTTCCTTTGATAAAACTAGTGCCTTGGTAAAAGAATCAATCACGGTTATATTTACCGCTCAGATTAGTATCGTTGCTACAGCGATCGGTTTTTATTTTGGCTCTAAAAGTAATCAGGATTAATCGTGCTAAACACTATACTTAGAGGACATTACAAAATTATTAGTCACCTTGGTGGTGGTGGTTTTGGGCAGACATATCTAGCAGAAGATATTGACCTGCCCACCCATCCTACTTGCGTGGTTAAGCAACTCAAGCCGTTATCTAACGAGCCGTTTGTTCTGGAAACTGCTAAGCGATTGTTTGATAAAGAGGCTGAGATCCTCTACTCGTTAGGCTCACACAATCGCATTCCGCGTTTACTTGCCCACTTTCAAGAAGGTGAACAATTTTATTTAGTCCAAGAATTTGCTGATGGTCTGGATCTCACGCAGGAAATTGGCAAGGGGAAGAGTTTGCCTCAAACTGCGGCGATCGCTTTGCTCAAAGAAATTTTAGAAATATTAGTGTTTGTGCATGGGCGGGGCGTAGTTCATCGTGATATTAAGCCTGCTAACTTAATTCGACGCAGTGGCGATCGCAAAATCGTCTTAATTGATTTTGGCGCAGTCAAAGAAATTGGGGGAATGGCGGCGGACATACAAGGCAATACCAATTTAACGATCGCGATCGGTTCCCCTGGGTATATGCCAATTGAGCAAATGAATGGCAAGCCGCGCTTGAGTAGCGATATTTATGCGGTAGGGATGATGGTCATTCAATCGATTACAGGAGCCGAGGCTCGCTCATTTACAGAACATCCTGATACTGCCGAATTAATTTGGCGCGATCGCTTACAGGACAGTTACTCTTCAGAATTTCTGGATATTCTCGACAAAATGATTCGCTATGATTTTCGGCAGCGTTATCAGACGGCGCAAGAAGTGTTAGATGCGATCGCGGCTATGGCAAATATCTCAAATATTCCTCAGCATGACTTACCAACAGTAATCAGTGCCAGAACCAATGCCAAAACTAATGCCAAAATTAGTGAGAATAGCGGTGATGTTGAGGCTGCAAAAACGATTATTTCGCCACAGGAAACAGCACCATTAATAGATTTCCCAACCCAGCCGCAATTACCTGCAAATATCAGCAGATTTCAACAATTTATAGTTAAAAATGCGCGTGAGCATCGGCAAAACCCAAAATGTTTTCCTTGGAAAAAAGTTCTGCTCATTGGTGGAATCGTCACCACTGTCTCAATAATTGCTGTCATTACCCATGCCAACAGAACTTTACCTTTAGCCGAAATTACCAATATTCCCAACCAAATTACTCCTGTAGCACCGCAAAATAGTCCATCACCAAATAGCACTACTTCTCCAGCAGATGCTATAGACTCCTCCATGAGTCCCTTACCAAGTCCCACTCCTCCACCCATTGTGGCTAAAGCTGCCGAAGAACTTCTTGTTCAATCTATACTTCTAACTCGAAAAAATCAGCATAAAGAAGCTTTGGAGAAAATAGAAGATGCTATTAGTTTAGAGCCAAAGAATGCTGATGCTTGGTTTGGTAAAGCACTTGTACTGGCGAAATTAGATCGTGATGGTGAGGCGATCGCCGCCTATGATATGGCTAGCAAACTAAGCCCCAATAAATCATTTCCCAAACTAAATCGGCTGCAAATACTCCGCGAACTCAAATCCAAAAAATAGACCTAAAAATAGACTGAACCCATGACCAATTTATCTAGTCTCCAACGTCCCGATCGCCGTGCATGGGATCAATTGCGCCCTATGTATTTGCAGCATCCTTTCACCACAGCGCCTGCGGGATCGGTGTTGGCAAAATTTGGTGATACTCAGTTGATCTGTACAGTGTCGATCGAGGAAGGTGTGCCGAAATTTCTCACGGGTAGTAATCAAGGCTGGTTAACAGCCGAATATCGGATGATGCCTGCATCAACAATCCCGCGTCAGCAGCGCGAGTTTATGAAATTATCAGGGCGCACTCAAGAAATCCAAAGATTAATTGGACGCAGTTTACGCGCAGCGCTAGATATGACCGCGATCGCTAATTACACCTTTACTGTGGATGTTGATGTATTACAAGCCGATGGCGGTACAAGAACAGGTGGCATTACGGGTGGTTTTGTGGCGTTGCAAATAGCTTGCGATCGTTTATTGGCTGAGGGGAAAATCTCGCGATCGCCAATTCGTAATGCTGTTGCCGCCGTTTCTGTGGGCTTACTGGATGGCAAACCAATTTTGGACTTAAATTACCAAGAGGATGTAGCGGTATCAGTCGATCTCAATGTGGTGATGGACAGCACGGGTAACTTGATCGAGGTACAGGGTACTGGTGAGTCGGATACATTTTCGCGATCGCAACTCAATCAAATGTTAGATGTCGCTGAAAAAGGAATCGGTGAACTATTAGAAATCCAAAAACTCTAAGAGATCCCCCTCAATCCCCCTTAAAAAGGGGGAAGAAGATCAATATCATATTCTCCTTCCTTTAGTAAGAAAGAAAAAGGATCTCAAGGATCTCAGTAGATAGTTGCAATTAAATATAAAATGTGTGTGGAACGGGCATCTTGCCCGTCAACAGGCTAGAAGCCTGTTCCACTATCTAACAATTAATTAAACCTACCTACTTAGATAATTCTTAAATGGTTTCTAAGCCGTAAATTATAAAGTGGGATAATCGGTGTAGCCTTTCTCATCGCCACCATAGAAAGTGTTGCGATCGGGTTTGTTCAGAGGTGCATTAGCCGCAAAACGCTCTACTAGATCAGGATTAGCGATATAGAGACGACCAAAGGCAACTAAATCGACTGCACCTGAAGCGATCGCCTCATTACCTGTATCAAAACTATAACCACCTGCCGTAATAATTGTTCCATTAAAAATTGGACGGAAGAACTCTGCACCAAGATCGGGTTGATCTTCGGCAGTCCCAAAACCTTCCACTCTAGGCGCAACTAAATGCAGATAGGCAAGATTAAAGCGATTCAATTCCTGTACAGCATAGCCAAAGATTGCCGCCCGATTGGAATCATACATACTGTTAAACGTGCCACTAGGCGATAGTCTCACACCTACGCGATCGCTACCCCAGACATCCACCACCGCTTCCGTTACTTCCAATAGAAGTCGAGCGCGATTTTCCACAGACCCGCCATAAATATCGGTGCGATGATTAGTATTGTCCTGCAAGAATTGATCCAATAGATATCCATTTGCGCCATGAATCTCCACACCATCAAAACCTGCTGCGATCGCATTTTCTGCCCCAAGGCGATATTGTTCCACAATCTGGGGGATTTCGGCTAGTTCCAATGCACGCGGTGTAACATAGGGCTTCATACCTGTGAATGTGGCAACTTCTCCTTCAGGGGCGATCGCTGAGGGAGCCACAGGAATCGCGCCATTTGGTTGTAAATCTGGATGGGAAATCCGACCCACATGCCATAGTTGCAAAAATATCTTGCCGCCCTTAGCATGGACTGTATCCGTAACCAAGCGCCAACCTGCAATTTGCTCAGGTGAATGAATGCCTGGGGTATTGGGATATCCTAAGCCTTCTGGACAAATCTGGGTTGCTTCAGTAATCAATAATCCTGCTGATGCTCTTTGTTCATAATGCAGCGCATTTAAAGCAGTGGGAACATTGCCAGCAGCAGCACGATTGCGAGTTAAGGGAGCCATCACAATTCGATTTGGCAAGGTATAGCGACCGAGCTTGACTGTCGAGAGAAGAGGAGCGCTCATAGGATTTTTATTTGCGGTTAAGAAGTTTGGTTAAGAAAGTTTATATTTATCTTGCAGAACCGCGATAGATGCGATCGGCTTGTTCGGGCGGTAGCCATGAAGGTAAATCACCCGAATTTTTAGCCCTGCTCTGATGTGTCTCCTGCGGATATGTCGAAGAAACGGGTGGGGCATCAGTATGCACAAACTGCTCGTTAGCTGGGCTGTTGATATTTGCCAACAAGGTCTGAGGAACTTCAAAATCATCAGTCTCAGGGTTATAGGCAAGGACTTCACCCGTCTCGATATCATAGATCCAGCCATAGATCGACATCTTGTTTTGATGCAACTTGGAGCGGATTACGGGATAAGTTTTCAAGTTTTCGATTTGGGTGACAACGTTTTCCGCCATCGTAATCGCCATCAGTTCTTCACCCTTCATATCGGCATAATTTTCTTGAATTAAGCGGCGAGTTGATTCAGCATGTTGTAACCATTCATAGACAAGGGGCATCTCTGTCCGTAGCTTTTCCAGCTTCAGCAAGCCTTTCATTGCGCCACAGTTGGAATGACCGCAAATAATCACTTGCTCAATGCCAAGGGCATGAATGGCATATTCGATCGCTGCACCTTCACCGCCATTCGCCGCACCAAAGGGAGGAACTAAGTTTCCTGCATTACGGATCACAAATAATTCACCAACACCTGATTGGGTAATCAAATGGGGGACAATCCGCGAATCGGAGCAGGTAATAAACAAAACTCGCGGTTTCTGCCCTTCGGCAAGTTGCTCGAAAATTTCTTGATTTGCAGGGAAATAGGAAGATTGAAACTTGTGTAAACCCTTAAGTAGCTTTCTCATATAGCGATTTTGACGAATGATACCGCGATTTATTGCTGATTTTTTAATTTCTTATATTTGTAGTGTATAGCGGTTTGAGGCATGGTCAAAATTAAGATTGCCAAAATTTAAGTTTATTTTGCCCCAGCAAGATTTAACCCACACCTCAATATTTCAGCGATCGCAAATATGAGCAGTTATTTCTGCAAGATGGCGGCGAATTGGGATATGCAGAGGTAATAAAAATTTAGAACAGGGCTAATCCACATTTCTCTATATCATACCGCGACAAATCAAGCCTTGCCTTCCTCAGCAAACCCGCAAAGCCTTATAATAGTAAGACAACTTAGCAATAATTGCCTATCTCACGCGGGGCAAGCAATGCCAAGCCATGCAAGGAGAATTTGATTAGCCGTATGACTGAAACCTTAGAAGATCGGATTATTCCCACAGACCTGCGCGGCGAAATGTCGCGATCGTATCTGGAATATGCCATGAGCGTGATCGTTGGTCGCGCCCTTCCCGATGCCCGTGATGGACTCAAACCCGTACACCGTCGGATTCTCTATGCCATGCACGAATTGGGCTTGAGTGCCGAGCGCCCCTTTCGGAAATGCGCCCGTGTAGTTGGTGACGTAATTGGTAAATATCATCCCCACGGCGATACTGCGGTGTATGAGGCACTGGTACGGATGGCGCAGGACTTTTCGATGCGCGATCGCATGGTCGATGGTCACGGTAACTTTGGTTCAGTCGATAACGATCCTCCCGCCGCGATGCGATATACCGAATGTCGCTTGACCCGCATTTCTCAGGTAGGGATCATTCAGGACATTGAGCGCGATACGGTCAACTTTGGCGATAACTACGACGGTTCGCAACAAGAACCCTTGGTGATGCCAGCGCGGATTCCCCAACTTTTGCTGAATGGCTCATCTGGGATTGCCGTGGGGATGGCGACAAATATTCCGCCCCATAACTTGGGTGAGTTGGTCGATGGCTTAATTGCCCTGATTGCCAATCCGAGCTTGAGCGATATCGATTTAATGCAATATATTCCTGGTCCTGATTTTCCGACTGGGGCGTTGGTGCTGGGTACAGAGGGTATTCGCGAAACCTATACGACTGGGCGCGGCTCGGTGACGATGCGATCGGTGGCAAGTTTTGAGACGATTACGGCTCCAGGACGGCAGGATCGTGAGGCGATTATCATTACCGAAATGCCTTATCAAACCAATAAGGCTTCGCTGATCGAAAGAATGGCGGAGATGGTCAACGAGAAGAAACTAGACGGTATTTCCGATATTCGTGATGAAAGCGATCGCGATGGGATGCGTTTGGTAATCGAACTCAAGCGTGATGCTTATCCCAAGGTGGTACTGAATAATCTTTACAAATCGACACCACTGCAATCGAACTTTAGTTGCAATATGCTTGCCCTAGTCGATGGCGAACCGATTACTCTGACTTTGCGCCATGCTTTGCAAGTATTTCTAGACTTCCGTTATGAAGTGATTACCCGTCGTACTCAGTACGAGTTGCGAAAAGCCGAAGAACGCGATCATCTATTGCAAGGTTTGCTAATTGCCCTCAATCATCTCGATGCAGTAATTGCCTTGATTCGCGGAGCCGATGATAGTGCGGCGGCGAAGGCTGGCTTGATTGAGAATTACGGACTTTCAGAAGCGCAAGCCGATGCAATTTTGGCGATGCAATTACGCCGATTGACAGCTCAAGATGCTGACAAGATCCATGATGAACATAATCAGTTAGTTGAGAAGATTGCTGATTTACAACATATTCTTGCCAATCGCGATCGCATTCTCACGATTACCCGTGAAGAACTAGAAGCGATCAAATTGGAATTTGCCACACCACGCCGCACAAGGATTTTGCCCAATGAAGGCGATATCGATACTGCCGATTTGATTGCCAATCGAGAAACGATTGTGATGGTGACAGAACAAGGCTATGTGAAGCGGATGCCTGTGGATACTTTCACAGCCCAACATCGAGCAACACGCGGTAAGGCTAGTGCTAACGTCAAGGATGATGATGCGATCGCCCATTTCTTTGCCTGTCGTAGTCACGATAAAGTTCTGTTCTTTACCGATCGCGGTAAGGTCTATGGAGTCAAGGGTTACGAGATTCCTGAATCGGGGCGAGCCGCGCGTGGTACAGCCGTCGTTCAGCTATTACCGATCGCTTCGGGCGAGAAAATCACCACAGTTTTACCGATCAGCGAGTTCTGTGAAGATGAGTATCTGGTGATGCTCACGGCGGGTGGTTACATCAAAAAAACGAAGCTACCCGCCTTTGCCAATATTCGTTCTAATGGACTGATTGCGATCGCCCTTGAAGAAGGTGATTTATTGCGGTGGGTACGCCGCGCCAAAGCCGATAACACGATTATTGTCGGTTCGCGTCAAGGGATGTCAATCCGCTTCCGTACTGACCATGAGCAGTTGCGCCCAATGGGTCGTGATACTCGCGGTGTGCGATCGATGCGTCTCACTGGCGATGATTTGATCGTTAGTATGGATATTATTCCCGCAGGGCTTGCAGAAGTTGAAGAAGTTGAAGGTTCTGAAGAAGATCTGGATTTGACAGTAACTGTCAATGAAGATGAAAATCTAGAAACTGAGTCTGCTGAAGTCGAAAATGAGAAAGTTCAAGGACCTTGGGTTTTAGTAGTAACTAGAGGCGGCTACGGTAAGCGGGTTCCTGTCAATCAGTTCCGTATTCAAAAACGTGCGGGTAAAGGCTTGCGCGTCACCAAGTTCAAATCTGGACAGGATCAACTCGCTTCTCTCTGTTTAGTCGATGAGGGCAATGAGTTAATGATCGTCACCAGTCGCGGTATCGTCATGCGTCAAAGCACGGATGCGATCGCTCGTCAATCACGGACGGCTCGCGGTGTTAGACTCCAGAGACTAGATACTTCCGATGCAATCGTGGGTGCGACTTTAGTTCCTCCTGCTTTAGAAGAAGAGATTGAAGAAGTCGAAATCCAAAATAGTGATGTGGCGATCGCTGCTTCTGAAGTTATGAGTGAAGTAGTTGCTGAAGTGACTGACGAAGTAACAGAGACAGAAACTGAAGAATAAAAAAATTCTCTAAATCAAAAACGGGTTTAATGAGCTTAGCTTGTCGAACCCGTTTTTTTATTAATTTTCAGTTTTTTGACTGCGGATTACGTCATGATCTTTCTAAAGTCAAGATGTATAATAGGTTAGGTTTTTAAAATATTTAGCTCCCAATCTAAAGAAAGCTATGTCATCCTCTTCATCACAACCTGCAACTGATTTGCGCGAGGCTTATCGTGTGTGTGACGTAAAACCATTGGAAGGTGATGATCTTGATCGCTATTACGTCGAGTTAGGAGAGGCTCGTAAAAGTGAGGCTGCGATCAATATTAGCACGATGCTTGATTTGCAAGAGGAGCAGGAATTTAGTACGATTTTATTTACAGGGCAACGCGGTTGTGGCAAAAGTACTGAGTTACGACTATTAGAGAGAAATTGGAGATCGCAATATCACGTTATTTATCTTGAAACTGATCAATTAATCGATATTAACGATATAGAATATACGGATCTGTATCTGTTGGTTGCTCAGTATGTAGAGTATGAGTTACGCAAATTAGGGATTCAATTAAATCGCAGCATTCTTAAAGACTTTGAAGACTGGTTTCGCGATATTACTCAAGAGACTGAAAAGAGTGTTGAAAGTTCAATTTCTCTAGAAAGTGAAGTGACATTGGGCGATAAAAGTCCATTGCTCATTCCTTTTTTAGCAAAATTGCTTGCCAAGCTGACTTCGCAAATTAAAGGTAGTCCACACGGCAAAATCTATATTCGCAATGTACTTAAAAAAGACACCTCGAAATTAAAATTTATAATTAATCTTCTACTTGATGATGCTACACAAAAAATAAGACGGCAGCGACCAGAATGCAAAGGGATTTTATTTATTTTCGACAACCTTGATCGCTGCTCTCCCTACGTAGCAAGTAACTTGTTTATTGATCATGCCTCTCAATTGCAAGACCTGCGAGCAACTGTTATTTACACTGTGCCAATTGCTTCCGTGTACTCATCACAAGGTATTGCTAATAGCTTTAATAAACCATCAATTCTACCGACAGTAAATATTTATGAATTTAAGACTGGACAAAGCCAACTGAATCACAATTTGCAGGGCATCAATACACTTGTAAGTTTAATTGCAAAGCGTATGGATATTAAAAAAATCTTTGCGATTGAGGAGGTTTTACTTGAACTAATTCGCGCTAGTGGAGGTCACATTCGTCAATTAATACAAATGGTTCGTGAAGCTTGCGTAACAGCTAGGGGACGAGGACATGAAAGCATTCAAATGGAGGATGTTAAGCATATCATTAAGCAACATCAGGTTACTTTTGAACGGGTGATTTCTGAACAACATTATTCTACACTTGCTTATATTTATGTATTCAAAAAATTTTCAACAGATGATATTGGACAAATACTCATAGCCAATCTGTCAGTTTTAGAATACAGTGAAGAAAAACTTTGGTACTATCCTCATCCAACTGTCATACAAATAGATTCTTTTCAACGCGCTCTTAAAAATCTGAAGTCAAAGTTAAGCAAGATAAAAAAGCGGCTTTCAAATAATAAGTCACTTTTGCATAATAAGCCAATGAGTCAAGTTTGGCGTAACTTATTGATTTCTGAAATAGAGTTAATTAATATTCGTTGTTTTGAACACTTAAATATCAGTCTCATTGAAGATGACAGTATATCAAAATGGCTAATGATTTTAGGGAATAACGCAGCAGGAAAAACAACATTATTAAGAAGTGTAGCATTAGGAATCAGTAACCCAAGTGATGCATCGGCTATCATTCAGTCTTTATCTGGAGGTTTCGTTCGACAGGGGACTGATAAAGGATCTATCAAGATAGTATTACGTGATGTCTCAAAAACAAAAACTCCATTACTAATGCCACAACGTTTATACAGAGCTTTGCTTAATGCTTTCCCTACCACTTTTAAGCTTTCAGAACTTAGAAATTCTTTGAATACAGATCTTGCTACAATATCTCCTTATCAAGGTCTGGATGAACAAGTTGAAGAATTAATTATGTGGGCAGAAAAGGCAATTAAGTACGATGAATTAATTGCTGCCGCTCGGAGAATCAATCCTAAAAACGATTCATTAAAACATGTTTATCAAGAGGAACACACAGATACTTATACAATTACAACAACAATCATTAGGCAATCTGAAGATAGTGAGATTGTTACTCAGGAAATTGAGCCAGAAATTGATTTTCTCTGGTCAGATATTTTTGTATGTGGTTACGGAGTAAATCGTCCCAACCAAATTGGCATAAATCCTGAAGGCTACCGCACTCTTGACGCTGTACAATCCTTGTTTACATCTCAAGTCTCTTTCCAAGATCCAGAAGTAGTGTTACGGCGGCGTAGTATTAAAGTTCGCAAGCAAATTGAACAACAATTACTCAAAGTAATGATGCTTGATGACCATGCCGATTATCAGTTTCATTACAGCGATCGCGGTATCGAAGTCGATGGACCTTGGGGTAGACAACCCCTTGCCGCGCTCAGTGATGGCTATCGCAGCACTAGCCAATGGTTGCTAGATTTTATTGGTTGGGCTGTTCATGCCAATCGACTTACAGAAAACGGTAGTATTGGCGGTATTCTACTCATTGATGAAATTGAACAACATTTACATCCTCTCTGGCAGCGTTACTTTGTGCAGCGTCTTCATGAAATGTTTCCTAATACTCAAATTATTGCCTCCACTCACACACCCTTAGCAGCTTCGGGAGTTGCTGATATCGAGAGTGGTCTTCTAGTGAAGCTAGATCGTAGCCCTGAGAATGGAGTTCAAGCGAAGCTGATCAACAAAGAAGAACTATATGGCAAACGTGCCGATCAAGTACTTACTTCAGAAGCCTTTGGTTTAGTTACCAGTCGTAATTTAGGTAGCTTGACAGATATAGATCGCTACTCTGAACTACTTGGTCGTACCAAGCGATCGCAAGAAGAAGAAAGTGAATTACAAAAGTTACGGGACAAGTTGCGCGAGAGTCTACAAGATGGTGAGAATGCCACTGAAAGGTTAATCAGAAAAGAAGTAACCGCAGCTATTGAAAGAGCCTCAAACGATATTACGCCTGAATTACTGGAGCTAGAGATCACCAAACACCTACGACAGATTTCTAATCGGGAGGTTTAGAGGTGAGGAAGATCTTCGTTCAAGAACCAGATAGTGACACTTGGAAAAAATGGATTCAGAACTGTCAAGAAGAAACCAAAAAAGCAATAGATTCTGTTGCTAAAGGTGATAAACCAATAATTAACGAGTCTCTATATAAACAAAAAAATATTAAAGATAGTTATTTTGTTTGTACAGACTCACCACCATTTTATGGACGTTGTGCCTATTGTGAAACCCCAATTGCTGATACCCAGTACGTTGACATTGAACACTTTCGTCCGAAAGGCGGGATTAAAGATGAGCATGGTAATGTGGTTAACCTAAAGGATGAAAATGGAATAGACAAGGGAAAAAATCACTTTGGCTATTACTGGTTAGCTTATGATTGGCAAAATCTTCTCCCTGCGTGTGAAATATGTAACAGACGCTATAAAAGTACAATTTTTCCAGTGATTGGGAAACACGCACAACTACCTAATGAAGAAGTAAATGAAAAACCATTACTCATTAATCCAATCAGTGAGTTAGAAGAGGATGATCCAGAGAATCATCTAGCTGTTGATACTGAGACTGGAATCATGTATGCAGTGAATGGTAGCCGTAGAGGTGAGATGTGTATCAAGCTTTTTAATCTTAATAATCGAAAACATATAATTGAATCACGGAAACATAAGCAAGAACGCATCGCATCCAAAATATTAGACCTTCGACTTACTTGTGCGGAGATTCCTAATCCTGATAGACCGCGCAAAGAAACCTATGCAGCTATTATAAAAAAGTGCGACTACTTTATTGACATTTTTAAGGGAAAAGAAGCTTACACTGCGGCTTCGATTAGTGAGTTAAAGAAGAAATACTCTATTGAATTTTTTCAGAAGTTGCGTAAGGAGTTTGAAGATCTCCTTTCTAAACTTGATGGCTAAGAGCGATATAAAATGACTAGAATTTAAAGATTTGTGAATTAAGAGGTAAAGTAAAATGCCAAGCGCACTTGCGGGATATAAAACCCAATCCATTGATACCAGCATAGATGCTGAAATATATCTATTCGGCTTATGGAAAGCATTGACACTCATTCAAAAAGCTAATAAATTGAGTAGCTGGACAAAAGGCTGCTTGGAATTGAGTTTAATTGGTCTTAAACAAAGGTATCCAGACGCAAGTCCATCAAAACTGAGATACGAATTTGCTAGAGCCACACTAAAATCTCTCTTCCCTGACTCTGTTTATCAACTTATTTCTCAATCTAATCACACACTTATGCTTACCGATCCAATATCTCTTGCCCTTGATGTTGCCGAAATTCTAAATACATTAGGTATTCCCTACCTGATTGGTGGTTCGGTTGCAAGTACATTGATGGGAGAAATGCGAGCGACCGAAGATGTGGATATTGTCGCTGATTTAAAGATAGAAAAAGTAGTTCTGTTATTGCAATCTCTGCAACCAAGATTTTATGTTTCCGAAGATGCAGTTCGAGACGCAATTAGATACAAACGCTCATTTAATTTAATTGATAATGAATCTCTTGGAAAAGTAGATATTTTTATTCTTAAAGATAACGCCTTTCCTAAAATCGAATTTCAACGCCGCCGATCGCAACTTGTTCGACAAAATCCTGATCGAATGTTGGTATTGCCAACTCCTGAAGATATTATCTTGCAAAAATTAACATGGTATCGCATGACTAAAAATGAGTCTCAGAGACAATGGCGCGATGTGTTGGGCGTGTTGAAGTTGCAAGGCGATCGCTTAGATTTTGAGTATTTACAAAAGTGGGCTTTGGAACTAGAACTTAGCGATTTGCTAGAAACCGCCTGCACAGAGTCAGGGCTTGAACCCTTATATTTTTAATTCAGCTTAATTCAGCGCAAAGCGCACTAAATAAGCGCAGTAATACAGTACAATTTGAACCGCGATCATCATAATTATTGTAAATACTAATACAGTCTTGATTTCACTTGAAGCCGTTGCTCAGACTTATCATCAGCCATTATTGTCTCTAGTATTTGAGGCGCAATCTATACATCGTCAACATCACCAGACTGACGCAGTACAGATGTGTACCCTCGCGAATATCAAGTCGGGACGCTGCCCTGAAGATTGTAAATACTGTCCACAAAGCGCCCGTTATCCTACGGCAGTCGAAAATTATCCCCTGCTCCCCCTTGATGAGGTGATCAAACAGGCCCAAGACGCGAAAGAACATGGTGCAACCCGCTTTTGTATGGGGGCAGCTTGGCGCAATGCTCCTGATGGGGAAGACTTCGATCGCGTGTTACAGATGGTAGAGGCCGTGGCTAACCTTGAGATGGAAGCCTGTGTAACGATGGGAATGCTGCGTCCCGACCAAGCGCAAAAGTTAGCTAAAGCTGGGTTAACTGCCTATAATCACAATCTTGATACTTCAGAAAGTTTTTATCCTGAAATCATTACCACTCGTACCTATCGCGATCGCCTTGAAACAATCCAGAATGTTGCCGATGCTGGCATACAAGTTTGTTGTGGCGGCATTGTTGGGATGGGTGAAACCGATCGCGATCGCATCGATCTTTTGCATACCTTAGCCAATCTTTCTCCACAGCCAGAGTCAGTTCCCATTAACGCCCTTTCTCCTGTTGAGGGAACGCCATTGGGTGATATCGAACCGATCAATCCCTTGGTGCTAGTTCGGATGGTAGCAACAGCGAGAATTCTGATGCCCAAGGCAATTGTGCGATTATCCGCAGGACGCGATCGCCTGAGTATCTCCGATCAAGCGCTCTGTTTCCTTGCAGGCGCAAATTCTATATTCTCCAGCGAGAAGCTATTAACAACTGCAAATCCTAATTGGCAAGATGACTCTGATATGTTTCAAAAACTAGGTATTAAGCCTAAGGAATTAGTACAGTGAATCGTCCCATCAATCAAATTAACCAAATCACCAAATTAAGGGCGCAAAGCGCCCCCATTCAATTTATTCCAAAGGCTCTACGGATACACCGCGAATAATTCGTGATAACTCTGATTTTTCATCGACGGATACTCTGGTTGGGGAACCACTTAAAATGCGCTCAAAGCCTTGGAACGAGTCCTTAATCTGTGCGCCTTGATCGGTGATAATATATTCGCGGATACGACTGTCATGGCGCGATCCCCGCATTTTGAAGACATTCACAGCCCGCGACATCTGACCACGAATTTCGACATACTGCAACAGAATAATCGTGTCGGTAATTGTCGAAATATGCGACTCGGTAATCGAATGCGATCCCATGAATTGATCGGTAGTATTCGTGAATAAGCCTGTAATTTCCTCTTGCTTCACATAGCCCGTCAAACCAATCACAAACTGACGGAAGGTATTATTGCTAACACCGCGAGCTAACGCTGAGAGAGAATCGATCGCAATGCGTGATGGCTTAAAGGATTCGATCTCCGACTTGATCACCTGTAAATGGTCTTCTAAGCCAGAAGATTCGGGATAAACACAGATGATTTTTAATAAGCCAGAACTTTCCCACTTATCAAAATCCGTACCCCATGATGAAGCATTACGGGTAAGTTGTTGACGGGACTCTTCATAGGCAAACAAGATCGCCCTTTCGCCACTTTCGCAACCATTTTCAATAAACTTACTGACCATCAAGGTTTTGCCCGTACCCGTGGCTCCCGTCGTCAGAATAATCGAATCTTTGAAATAGCCGCCGCCGCACATTTCATCAAGGGTGGCAATACCCGAAGAAACTCTGGTATTCGATGATTTTTGAGTAAGACGCATCGCTCCCAAGGGAAATATATTGATCCCCTTACTGGTCATCGTAAACGGAAATTCCCCCTTCATGTGGGTTGTTCCCCGTAACTTCAGGATTTCAGCAGTCCGATGACGACGCTCGCCATCGAGAACATTTCTGAGAATAATCACATTATCCGATACAAATTCTTCCACTCCAAATCTGGCGACAGGACCATATTCCAACTCGCGCTCGGTGGTCATGACTGTAGTGACTCCCAAGGATTTTAGGCGGGCGACAATTCTGAAAATTTCGCGGCGAACAAGCCCCAATGAGTCATATTGCTGAAAAATAGCCGTCATCGAATCAATGGAGATCCGCTTCGCCTTGTATTTGATAATGGCGTATTGAATGCGCTCAATTAATGCTGACAAATCAAAATCGCCAACAACCTCTTGCCCCTCAGGATCGGGCGATGCATCAAGAATAAATAATCTCCCCTGATCGATTAGCTCTTGAAGATCCCAGTTAAAACTATGGGCATTTTTAATAATGTCAGAGGGTGATTCCTCAAAAGTAACAAATACCCCATGCTCGTCTAAACCTGTAATGCCGTTATAGAGAAATTGCATTGCTAAAAGCGTTTTCCCTGTCCCAGAAGTCCCGCTTACAAGTGTCGATCGCCCCTTAGGTAATCCACCATGAGTGATGTCATCTAACCCCTCAATCATGGTTAGTAGCTTTTGGACACCTAGCTCTTGTCGTTTGTTATCTTGGCTTTTGTTATCTTGGCTTTTGTTATCTTGGCTTTTGTTGTCTTGGTCGTTGTCTTTATTTATTTTTTCGGATGAGCTAGTCATTGCCAATTAGTTCCTCATATAGTAAATCTAGTCCTATTAACACTTTTTCCCGATCAGAAAGATCGCCAATGATTTTTCGCACAGGCGGGGGTAAAACCTTGGCTAGGGTGGGAGTCGCTAATATTTTGTCCTCTTCGGCGAGTTGGGGATTTTTTAATACATCAATTACTTTCAATGTATAAACTCCTTGGAACTCTTTTTCTAGGATGTCGTTAAGCATCTTTAAGGCTCTTACTGAGTTTGGCGTGTTGCCCGCGACATAAAGTTTAAGGACGTAGGTTTTACGAATCATTTCATTAATTTGGTGTGCTGCGGCTATTTACAATTAATCTTTTAAGATCTAGGAATGGAGCGGCGATATAACTCGCAAAGATGGGCAATCATATCTATCAAGGTAATGCGGTAATCAAGCAAAATGTCATCATTTCTTCCTTCTAGTCGTAGCTGCTTAGCAAAATCGTCCATTAGTTCCATATGAATTTCTAATACCTGTGAAACTGAAATATCGGCAAAAAAGGAGAGGTTAACAAATTCATCAATTTTTTGGTTTAAATCACTGTTCTTTTCGGAAAAGTACTCTAATATGACTAACCGATATAGGCTTTTTAAGCGTGCGATATACTCTTTTCTATCTTCAGAAGATAGGTTCCGCAAAAATAGCCGTGAATCGCGTTTATAGTACACACCTAAATAACCTAATCTCTCATTGAGTTTATCAGCTAGTCTTTGTTGTTGAACAGTTAAAGATTCTGAAATTGGTGTAGCAGGAATATTGACGTAGACTTGATGTCTGATTTGTGGTGAAATTTGGATAAAGGTAGCGATCGCCTGATCAATAATGGATGGTAGATCTTGGATCTGCTCCAAGTTGATCGTGATAATGGCGCGATAAAAATCTTGAGATTCGCTTTGTTCATAGTGAGGCTCGCTCGGTTCATAGGAATTTTCTAGCACCAATATGGTAGGCATAAAAATATTTAAGCCGCCGAGATGCTTGACTATAGACTCAACACCTCCCTTGTTATCCTGTCCGACACCTCCAACGACATCTCCAAATATAACTAGACAATCTTGTATATTTTGAGGTTTTGTTAATAAACTTACAAGAGCTTCTAATTCTGAAACAATGGTAATTGTGTATCGATCTGCCTGCAACAAATTTGTGAGAGTCGATTTGGTCTGGTTGGCTTGATCTTCAGACACCAAACAGCATACTTGTAAATTAGTCACAACACGTACAGTCTATTGATGATTTTAATAGGTCGAAAATAGATACAGCGCTTTGCGCTGATTTAAAACCCAGATAAACTAATGCGAGCAGTACCGCTTTGATCAATTTATCTGCACTACTCTGCACTACTTAGAGCCTCAATTTAGAGCCTCAATAAGCTGTAGGAGGTTATCTTAATCTTTATTTTCGCACTTAAATCGCGAAATCATGTGAAATTAATAATTATAACTCTAGTAATTTCTATTTATGAATAATAACCCGTAAAGGGCTTAGCGTATGGACTCCCTTATTTTAAATCAGTCCTTAGAGATATATGGACAGTCCCTTGTCGCCATTTGCCGATCGCCTTGTAAAACTTCTGAAGCCTTAAATCTTCTGAAAAAAGGATGGTCTAATGTTGTGGTTGTGGATCAAAACGACCAGCCACAAGGGTTATTTAATGCGCGGTGTTTATTAAATTGGCAATCTAGTTCCGATGATTGTAACTTTACTGCACCTTCGAGATCCTTAGCTGATATCGATCTAGAGCCATTGCCAGCGATCGCTTTTTCCATGAGTATTGCTGATTTTTTGCAAAGAATTTCGCAATATCGACATTCAGCCGAAATATGGGCTTTGGTGGATCGTGATGGCAAATTTATGGCGATCTTGGAGGTCGTGAGTTTGTTGCGATCGCTAGTTCAGATACAAGAGAGTCTGCGCCCAAAACCGACCGCAATGCTGCTCCCCCTAATTTATCAATTGCCATTACCTGTAATGGTCAGAGATCATGACGGGGCGATCGTGGGCATGAACTCGGCATGGCGCAATAGTCTTCATGAGGGTTTGCCCCACAAAAGTTCCGATGAATTTAGCCTCGCCGCCTCTGTAAATAACAGTCCAAATAACAATGCAAACAATAGTGCAAACAATAGTGTAAGTAATAGTAACAAGAGTCTTGTTGGTCTTAATGATCAGGATTCAGCGTATTTACTTGCGCCCAATTTGCCTGAAACTCATCAATTCTGTACGACTGATGGTGAGTCTTTGACTTGGCAAGTAATTAATGTTGCGCTACAGGGGAGTTTGCAAGGCTTAGAATTGGCGATCGCCTACGATATCACGTCTCAAAAAAATCTCGCTCAAGAGTTGTCTGGGTTGAGTCGGATTAAAGATGAATTTTTGACCTGCATCAATCACGAATTAAAAACGCCCTTAACCTCTGTCATTGGCATTGCTAGCTTATTAAGTAACAATACATTTGGTGAACTTAATGCTCATCAAAATCGCTATGTAAAAATGATCCACCAAAGCGGTCGGCAATTGGTGTCGATTATCGACAATATTTTCGATCTCGCTAAAGCTGAAGCTGGACAATTAGAACTTTATGTAGAGATGATTTCGGTAAGAGATGCTTGTCAAAAAAGTATTCAACAAGTACAAAGGCTAGTCCTCCAAAATCCGACTTTATCTCGCAATCATAACTTTGAGGAAGGATGGCAGCTTGATATTCGACTGGAGATTGATCCATCTGTACATTCAATTATTGCTGACGAAGCGAGATTGCAACAAATGTTAGTCAGTCTCTTGTCAAATGCTTTTAAATTTAGTGTGTTGCCATCGGAATTGATTAATGATGCGCCATCCCTATCTCCCAAAATAGGCATTTCTGTGGGATGGTGGGAAGGTTGGTTAGCGATTACTGTCTGGGATCAAGGAATAGGTATCCCTGAAGATAAGCAATGTTTGGTATTTCAAAAGTTTCAGCAAGTCGAAAATGTCATGACCCGTCGCTTTGAAGGCACTGGATCAAGTTTGTTATTAACTAGACATTTGGCGCGATTACATGGGGGCGATATTACTTTTGTGTCACAGGTCGATGTGGGTAGTCAATTTACAATTTTGTTGCCAACGGAGCCAAATAATCCAGATACGAAAACCGTCAAAGTCAATCTTGCCGCCGATGAAGCATCTCATCGATCGCCCAATAGCTCAAGATTAGTTTTGATTGTGGAAACCTCTACGGAAGCATTGGATCGACTGAGAAAAATGCTCTCGAATTTGGAATATCAATCGGTCGTGGCGCGAACGGGGACAGAAGCCTTAGAAAAAGCTCGACGGTTACAACCATGTTTAATTCTGTTGAGTCCAAATTTACCGATGTTGTCAGGTTGGGATGTCTTGGCTCTGCTCAAAGGTGATGTGCTGACACATCATATTCGGATGGTGATGATGAAACATGCTGATGAACCCCAACTTAGTTCTCATCAAGCCGATGGTATTTTGCTGAAACCAATTAAGGCGATCGAACTGAGTGGATTTTTGCCAGACTATATTTCTTCGCCGAAATCAATGAAATTCCTGTATCTAAACCAAAATATCCCCAATTTTGCCATTAATTTATTTCAAGAACTTGGACATTCTTTGATCGAAGCCGATGACTTAAATCAATGTGATGTATTGTGTCAAATCTTGCCCTCTGATTTATTTCTGCTTGATGGCGATAACGAGCTTTTATTGACACATCTTGATCACATTAGCCAATTAAATGTGCTTTCCGATTTACCGATCTTGATTATTACGCGATCGCCAATATCTAAACTTGAATGGCTTAAAAAACGTTTCACCAATCTGAGTTTATATGACTGCGGGGGGATAGACTCAGAGCGATTAGATACAAGCCGATCCGAGATTTTATTGGCGCTAAATCAGTCAATTACTAATGCGATCTGTTTCGCGACATCCCCTACTCTAAACTAGCCATTTTGCTATTTGAGTCTAGGTTGGCTGAATTTGGGTCATTTCGCTGAACATAATTCGGGATAAAACACGATAAATTAGGAGCTAAAATCATTGGAGCGACCCATAATGGTTCGAGATACAAAGTCCTTAAATACGCAAAATTCTGAGGCTGATGTTATCCGAATTGGAATTATGCATTCTCTGACTGGAGATCTAATTGCTAGTGAAGGGTTAGTCAAAGAAATAATCTTGATGGCGATCGCCGAGATTAATCAATCAGGCGGAGTCCTCGGCAAAATGATTGAGCCAGTCGTGGTCGATATTGGCTCCCAAGAATGGAATATTTCTGTCCAAGCTAAAAATTTACTATCGGACTTAGAAATTAGACATTTATTTGGTTGTGGGCGATCGGCAACTCGTAAAAGTATGCTCCCCCTCCTCGAACGATATCAAGCTCAACTCTGGTATCCCTACAGTTACGAAGGAATAGAGCTTTCAAAAAATATATTTTATACGGGGGCTTGTCCAAATCAGGTCGTACAGCCAGCGATTGATTGGTTATTACAACGTGAGGGCGATCGCTTTGGTAATCATGATCCCCAAAATAAAACCAAACGTATTTACTTGATCGGTACTCATGATATTTATTCGCATACGGTCAACAAAATTATTCGCGCCCAACTCAAGCAGCAAAATGCTCAACTAGTCGGCGAATCTTGTACGACCAATGACTCAGCTAACTATCAAAATGCGATCGCTAACATTAAGGACATGACACCTGATGCTGTAATCAGTACCTTATCCCCAGAGCAGTCCATCGCATTTATGCAGCAGTATGCTCTTGCAGGGATTAGGGCGCAAGATATTCCTGTGTTGTCAATGCGGCTATCGGAACTAGAATTACAACAAATCGTCCAAAATGTCGTCCAAAATGTTGATATATCCTTGCTCTCAGGGCATTTAGCCTCTGCTAATTATTTTCAGAGTCTGGATACGGATACTAATCAAGATTTTTTGCGTAAGGCGACGGATTGGTTTAGATCTTCGGCATATGAGCAACTTCCCATCGTGAATGCGCTCATGCAATCCGCCTATATGCAAATGTTTTTGTGGAAAATGGCGATCGAGACCGCAGAGACTTTTGATCCCCTCATAGTTCGGGAATCTATCTATACTCAACAAAATCATCAACATAATCATCAAAGCTTTTTATCGCCTGCGGGTCGAGTTTTCCTCGATCCCAACCACCATATTTGGACGGCTTGTCGGATTGCGTCCGTGAATCTTACGGGTAAGTTTGAAATTCTCTATACCCTTGATCCAATTAAGCCGAGTCCTTGGTTAGGAGCCGAGGATCTAAATTCTAGCGTTGCAAATGTATTGATTGAAATGTTATCTGAATCGAACCATGAGCTTCAGCAAAGCTTGTCGATAGAAAAAGATGCTCAAGAGCTAGAATCGAGCATTATACAATTTGGGAAAAGACTGAAGGGAAGAGGACGCAATCAACTTGCACCTGAACTTATTCGTGCGGTCATGTCCAAAATGTTTCAAGCAAATCAGAGATTGCTCAAAGCGCAGTCTGATTTGTTAGCTGTGGAAGGAGCCTTGCGTGAGGCAAATGAATCTCTAGAGCAGCGCATTGAACAGCGCACGATCCAGTTACAAAAAACAATTAAACGTTTACAGAATGAAGCGGCTGAACGTCAACAAACAGAAATGTTATTGAGAGAGAGTCAGCAGAGATTTTCGGCGATCGCGGATAATGTGCCAGGGGTAGTTTATCGTGCTGTATTGCATCCCAATGGGGATGTATCTATGCCATATATTAGTCCGCGCACCCAAGAAATTTTTGGTGTGTCAGTAGAAGATTTTTCTGAACATTTCGAGTGGGTGTTTGATATGGCTCACCCTGAAGATCGGGCTAAATTGAACGAAATTGTGCGACAATCGGCTGAATCTATCAGCTTTTTTGAACATGAATATCGCGTCTCCAGTTTGTTTGAGAAAGTGAAATGGGTGCGAATTATTTCTCAACCACAGCGACAAAATAATGGTGATACGGTTTGGGATGGCGTAATCATTGATATTACTCATCAGAAACAGATTGAAGAGTCACTCAAAGCGGAGCAGGAAAAATCAGAAAATCTGTTATTGAATATTCTGCCCAAGGCGATCGTGCATCAGTTAAAAATTGGTAACAATACGATCGCTTCTCGATCGGAGAATGTCACGATTTTATTTGCGGATATTGTCGATTTTACTGACCTTTCCACTAAGGTTTCGCCTAATCAATTAGTGAGTATGCTCAATGAAATTTTTTCCTGTTTTGATATGCTTGCGGATCAATTTGGATTAGAGAAAATCAAGACCATTGGTGATGCATATATGGTGGTTGGCGGTTTGCCGACACCACGCGATGATCATGCTGAAGCGATCGCGGAGATGGCTCTAGCCATGCAAAGAGAAATTACCACGTTTAAACGTGATGATGGTAAGTCTTTCCGCCTACGCATTGGCATCAATACAGGGCCCGTAGTGGCTGGGGTAATTGGCATTCGCAAATTTATCTACGATCTTTGGGGAGATGCGGTCAATATCGCTAGTCGGATGGAATCTCATGGCATTGCTGGCGGCATTCAAGTGACGACCGCGACCTATGAGCTATTGAAGGAACAGTATTCTTTTTGGCATCGCGGCAAAATATATATTAAGGGAAGAGGTGAATTGGATACTTATATGTTGTTGGAGAATTTGAAAAATAAGGCTCAATTGGAAGCATCTCAATCTGTGGAATTGCCAGAATTTTCAGAAATATCAGAACATGACTTCGTTTTGATTCCATGACTAACAATATCTATTTTCTAAAGGCGATCACTATTACTATGAGTCGTGATTTCTAGGCGATCGCTTTAAAGATATTTTTTAAAGGTTTGCTAAAGGCGACCGCCATTAATCTATCTTGTAAAAGCGATCGCTATTAGGGACTTGCGAAAAATAAATAAAGTGCCACGCAGTTGATGAAGAATCAGATTTTCAGATTTGCTTTTTTGGTACATTATTAAATCGCTAGTCCCTTACTGTAAGTTTTGAGTTTTAGGCGATCGCCGCGTTGGACAAACTCTTGGCGCTCGTACTGACATCATGCTTCAAGTAATCAGCAATAAATTCGCCATACTTGTTTTTAATCTCAACAGGGAGATATTTAAACCCGCGAGTCATTGAGCGACACGCAGCAGCACCGCAATAGCATTGTCCAATTGCAATGGAAATGTATTCAGTAGTTTCATAATCCCATGTAATCTCTTCACCCTGAGCAATGCCAGTTAGAGCAATGAAATCGTAACCACCAAATTGATTATTCCGAACTCCTGTATTCGGCATACAAGAATGATTGATCAATACCGCTGGTTCGTCAAGTTCTACGTGTAAATCGACATCGATTTGAAAGGAATGGCTGGTTCTCTCAGTCAAAATTTTAACTTGATGTCCATTTACTATAGTTTCGCCTTTACGAAAAGCGCGACTGGCAAACACCCCTCTCCCCTTGTTGGTCAGTTTTACGGAAATATCTGAATTCATGCTAGTTATTTATAACCTATTAATAATTAATAATTGATTGATGATTGACTGATAAAAGTTATGAATCAATTTCTGATCCTGCAAGATTAGGATCTCTCAATGAGAATGGCATAGTTGCTATTTCATCCTGAGAGTTTAGTGACGCATTAAAAGCTGATACATTATTTGAAATTACTTGCTCTGTTTCAGAATCAGATGGCTTACTCTGACCCAAAACCATCGCAGCTAACACAAATGCTGCACCAACCAAACCACGCCCCCCAAGCTTTTCCCCCAAAAGTAAGAATGAGAAAATCGCCCCAAAAATTGGCTCAAGAGTATACATCAAAGCGGTTTGATAAGCATTGACCCATTTTTGAGCAATTACTTGCAACATAATTGTAGCAGCAGTGTCAAATAAACCGAGGTATAGCAGGACACCAAAATTATTCGTGATTAATTCATATTGCTCCATCAGATCAGGAGCGCCCCAGACAAAAGAGATTATGGCTATGACCCAAAGTTGGATTGCCGTTAATGGTAGGAAAGGATGTTTTACTGTGATGGATTCTAGTTTAAGAATATAAATCGAATAAAGTAAAGCATTCCCTAACATTAAGAGATCACCAATTACGATTTGTTCACTTTCCCAACACATTACACCCACACCGAGAACAGCAAGACCTGCGGCTAGAAAGGTTTTTAAAAGTACTTTTCGACCAATAAATTGTCCCAATAGAGGTACGAGAATAACGTTAAAACTCGCAATAAATGCAGCATGATTTGCTGAAGTAGTTTCTAGGGCAAAGGTTTGTAGGGTTAAAGTACTAAAGATAATTAAACCTAATAAAGTGCCATCTTTTAAAATAGCAAGATTCAAAAACCGCAAATAGGGGGTAAAAGGTACTGCTGCAAATGCAAAGCGGACTGCAAAGATAGCTGATGGAGATAGATTAATTACTGTCCCTTTAAGAATTGGATAGCTGGTTCCCCAAATCAAAGTGACAATCAGTAAAATTACTATTCCCAATCTATGCTGATTTTTGAGGGAGTCTTGAGTAGAGCCATTCAATTCTATGGTCATAGTCTATGAAACCGTAAATAAGTTCGTGAATAAGTCTATGTCACCTAAGATACGGAAGTAAAGTAAGTCTGGGTAATGACTTTTTTTGTTCCCCAAGTTCGGGATTTTTGATAATTTCTCTTACCGCATTATCAAGATATTTGATTTGATTTTTCTTTAACTTTTTCTTGTTTTTTGAAAATAAGGTCGTTTGAACAACTTGAATCTCACCCATCGGATTTATTCACTAAACTCATAGGGCGTTAATTCTGAATTCTTAGCTTGCTTACGACTAATCAATATTGCTTGAACAAAGCCAAACGAAAGCTCTGGATTGTCTTCAAGGATTTTGCCCATTGCCGCCCAATATTCAATTTGACCTGCAACTGAGCGATGCATCGCTTTAGATCGACTTTTTGCCTCTTGGGCTAAATGGTCGGAAATTCTGATTGCGATAGACATGGTAAAGCCAGTAAAACCTCAATCAAGCTTGTTGCAATGTATATCAAATTGTTGCATATTGCAACCAAGTCTCTAGGCTCTGCTCAAAGTGATCGCTATTACTGTAAGTCGTGATTTCTAGGCGATCGCCTCAACAATCCATCTTCTAAAGGCGATCAATGAGCTTTTAGATTTTATATTTACCCACGATTCTATTAAGAAAAATAATAAATCAATTAATGTAATTGAAGATTACTTGTCTAATAAAAAACATAAACTAATTCGTTTATCCGCTATTAAAAACATCACTAAATTAAGACCTCAAAAAAGCTCAATTCTTTTAGTCCAAATATTAAATGATAAAGAGGAATCTAGGGAAGTTAAATTATTAATTTTAGAGTCTTTAATTCATGCTAGCTTCTCTAATAATGACATGGAAAAATTTCTAAATATTTTTCAAGAAAATGACGAAGAAATAAGCTTGAAAGCTATGGATATTTTGGAATACCATCACCATCAAGTTCCTGTTGTAGCAGTACAAAAAGAATTAGAAAAATTTCTATTTTCATCTAATGTAAAACTTAAGTGTAAAGCAATAGAGTTATTAGGATTGTTTGGCGAAATCGATATAATCGAAAGATTGTACTGTATTTCTACTCTCGATTTTTCCGAAAAATCAGTTCAGGACTCTCTAAACACAATGATTAAAACGTTAATGAGTAAGCCGATTAATATTCTTTATATTCGTCCTGATAATTTTGAATATTTAACCCAAAAATTATTTCAAAGCTTAAATTATGATGATGTAGAACAAACCCGTAATAATAAGGATAATGGAATAGATATTATTGCTTATAAAAAAGGATTCGGTCTTATAGAAAATAAAAAACAATGTGTTGTTGCACAATGTAAAAGATATGCAAGAAATAAAATAACAAGAAAAGAAATTCAAGAATTATTGAATGCTATGCAAAATCATGGTGCAATGGAAGGGTACTTTATTACGATCGGGATGTTTGGGGGCGATTGCTCTAAAACCCAAACCGAACTCTATGTTAGGATTTTAAATATTTTTAGTATCTACACAATATGAAAAGCCAGTTATTACAATTAGCTTTTGAAATAGAGCTTCAAGACGGAGAAAAATTTACAATACCTAGCTCCATAATAGAAGGAATCGGCAAAGGTAAATGGCTTATTACTATTCAGCCAAAATCAGAAGCAGGCGATCGCGCCCATGATGCCTTTTTAAAAAGTTATTCGCCAGAAGATGAAGGATTATATGACGACTATTAAGGCGGGAGAAATCTGGGTTGCATCAATTCCTTTTACAAATGGCGTATCTTCAAAAAAGAGACCCGTATTAATTCTTTGGCTAGATAGAGATGATGTTGTATTAGCAGCAGTGACATCCGCGCAGCCGAGAACACAAACTGATGTTTTACTAAGAGACTGGTCAACCAGTGGTTTACGAGTTGCCTCAACTGTGCGTTTATCACGACTTGATTGCTTAGAGAAATCTTTACTAATTACCAAATTAGGGCAAGAAGATGCTGATAACTTGCGTGAAGTATGGAACACTCACATCAAACCCCAGTTCTGAAATAATGCGATCGCTATTACCGTGAGTCATGATTTCTAGGCGATCGCTTTAACGATATATTTTCTATAGGTTTACTATAGGGCATCTCTAAAAATAGGTATAGACATGGCAAGGGGTTAGAGGAATTAGAATAGATAAATGTTACAATAACTAAGAGATAGAAGAGGTTAGGAATCAATGCAGGA
>JBILGV010000057.1:0-30178 GCA_044350865.1 Pseudanabaena sp.
ACCTAGATGGAGTCAGTAGAGGCGCTTTGACTATGCCTCTGAAGTTCAATCTTTGGACTATTCAGGAATCTCAGTCGCTTCAGCGCTGAGAGTGTCAAAGTGCGATTTTCTAGCAGGATTTAGCTCCATAGTTTTCTCACTGGCTTCACGAAAAGTAATACCATCTGGATGGCTTTCAAGGACTCTTCCTAAATCCCGACTTAGTAACTCAATGCACTCTTGGTCTTTAGTTTTTTCTATCTCAAATCGGAGTCTTTGTTGATTTCTCTGATAATAATCTATTGTCCTGAAGCCAAATCCATAGACATTGAAGAAGTACTCATAGCCAAGTGTATTTTCTTCCCAAAAGCTATCTTTCATAACTTCTAAGGCAGTCAAATTTTTAGAGAGGTGAATAAGATAATATAAAACCCTAGCATTCCCCCTAGGAACAGCCGCAAAACTAAATACATACTTTGCCTTTCCTTTTTCTCGGAACAAGCGCATCGATTCTTGTCGTAAATAGAGTTGAGCAGAAGAACTAGTTAATTTAGACTTTTTAGCTTCTTGATAGTAACCATCAGCTTCTAAAACATCTTCAAAATTACGCTTTTGAGCTTTATCTCTTTCCGAAATAATCCTGATAATATAGTCGATCATGAAAGTGTATAGAATTTCCGACTTATTCATTCCTGTGATTTTTCGGATACTCTGCATGGATACATCAGTCCATCCTTGAGGATCGAGGAGGAAAAATGAATGTCCTTTACGTTGATCTGCGGTAAAAACGCAATAATTAACGTTAGATTCAAAGTCTCCACAGATAAATTCACAATGTGTCGATCGCGCAAATTCTTCCAAGCCAGCTTTTGGCATTACATAGTTTTTCAAACAATCAATATGATTTTGCTTGTCATCTATAAAAATAAACTTAAGGTTAATTGGATATTCACGGGCAGCCTTTCTGTATCCTTCATTAACTGCTCTAATAAGCCTAACTGGTGAACCAAACCATTCTTTGTTTTCACTTTCAGGATCTTCATATATACCACCACCGCAAAAAACCATCTATAAATGTAAAAGTATCAACTCCCCTTCTTGCTTTTCCATAAAGAGTGAATATCAAATCCTCTACATACTTTTCGATAATCAGATGCTTAGCTTTAGTATGTGGATCAATTGTAGGGATAGAACTCCCATCAGCAGACCAAAGCAAATTACTCATATATAAACAATAGACTCAAAAAAATTACACAAGACTGACAGCTTTGACTTTTGACATAGTTGGTGGTTTCGTAACGAGTTGATTAGCCTTCGCAGCCAACAATGATTGGTTTACGAGATGTACATGCCATTCAATAGGCATTTCTTGCCATATTTGACCATTTAGAAGCTTACCTCCAGATTTTGGAGTAATTCCGCCCCATTGTTTAAAGAAAAAAGCAACTTTCTCGTCTTGACATTGCTGTAAAATATCTTCGACCCACTCTTTCTCAATAGGTCTGTGGTTTTTACCTGATTCGCCACCTACAATTACCCAATCAATATTTGTTAAATCTAGTTTTAGAGAACCTAACAATGGTTCACAAGACAAAAACTTTACAGCAGCAGGAATATTTCGTAAAGCATCTATACGATTAACATATTTTTGACTTTCAACCGATACGCCCATCCAAATATTAGGCGACCATTTTAGGCTATCTGCTAATTCTGCAAGTCTTTCATGTCGTTTAGTCAAGATTTGATAAATATGATGTGGTGTTTCGTTCATGACCTGAAAGACTTTATGCAAAAAATCTAGAGGAACTTTATCGTGAAACAGATCGCTCATTGAGTTAACAAAAATTCGACTGGGCTTTCTCCAATGTCTAGGCTGATCGATACGATCTTTATGCAAAGTCAACTTAAACCCATTCGGGAAATTATGAGTAAATCGTTCAGTGATCGCCTCAGCATAGCAATTCTTGCAACCAGCACTGACTTTATCGCAGCCAGTAGTTGGGTTCCAAGTCTTATCCGTCCACTCAATTCCAGTATTTGCGCTTGACATAGTTTTTAGTTTAACCTAATTTAGCCTAAAAGCATAGATTTAAGCTCAAAATAGATTTATGTACGATCTCACTAAAATAGGATCTGCCGTTATCCTATTTTAGTCCATTTATTCAATAAACTATGCGCTACCGTCGTTTTGGCAAAACTGAGATGCTCCTATCCGTATTTTCGTTAGGAGCCATGCGCTATTTAGAATCTGCCGAGAATGCTCATCAAACAATTGCGAGAGCCTTAGAGGTTGGCATAAATCATATTGAAACGGCTGAAGGCTATGGTAAGAGCGAAGAATTTATCGGTCGGGCGATGCGAAATGGATTGGCGCAACAACGCGATCGCTTTTATCTAACTACTAAAATTTCACCCACTAAAGATGCGGATTCCATGCGTCGCCAAATCGAACAGTCGTTCAAAAGATTAAATGTGGACTATATCGACAACTTTGATATTCATGGGATTAACTTAAAAGAACATTTGGAACTTGTCACAAATCCCAATGGTTGCATGAAGGCGGTTAGGGAAGCGATCGATCAAAAAATGATTGGTCATGTGGGATTTTCTACCCATGCGCCTCTTGAGGTAATTCTCGATACGATCAATACCGATTTATTTGAATCGATCAATCTCCATTATTACTACTTCAATCAACGCAATGCCCCTGCGGTGCAGCTTGCCCATGAAAAAGACATGGGTGTATTTATCATCTCGCCATCGGACAAGGGGGGAATGCTTTATCAACCTTCTGAGGAATTAGCTGGAGTTAGTTACCCTTTTACGGCGCTATACATGTGCGATCGCTTCTTGCTCAGTGATCCCCGCGTGCATACCCTCAGCCTCGGCGCAGCCAATCCCAGCGAAATCGATTCGCACCAAGATGTATGGGATAACGATGAGCCAATGTCTGAATTAGAGTTAGCTGTTATGGACTGCATCAATCGTCGCTATACGATTTTAGAAGACGATCGCTGTTCACAATGTTATCAATGCTTACCATGCCCTGAAGAGATTAATATTCCTGAAGTTCTAAGGCTAAGAAATTTAGCGATCGCTTTTGACATGGTTGATTTTGGCAAATATCGTTACAAAATGTTTGAAAATGCGGGGCATTGGTTCCCCGGAAATAAGGCGATTCGCTGCACAGACTGTGGTGATTGTTTGCCAAGATGTCCTGAAAACCTTGATATTCCTAGATTGTTGCGTGATACACATGATCGCTTAGGTGGTCAGGATGGCAGAAGGCTGTGGGAGTGATAAGCTGTAGTATTGTCATCAAAAAACAAACCTAAATCAAATCCAAAATTAAACCCAAATAAAACTATGGCTTCCAGTTATTCCTTTGACGTTGTTAGCGATTTTGATCATCAAGAACTTGTGAATGCGATCGATCAAACTCGTCGTGAAATCGTCAGTCGCTATGATCTTAAAAGTACCAATACTGAAGTGGAACTTGACAAAGAACTGATTACGATGAAGACCAACAGTGAAATGACGCTGACAGCAGTAATTGATGTCATGCAATCGAAGGCGATTAAACGTAATCTCTCATTGAAAATTTTCGATTATGGAGAGATTGAGTCCGCTAGCGGTAATCGCGTCATTCAGAAAATTAAACTCAAGCGTGGCATTGAACAGGAGCAAGCGAAAAAACTTTCTAAAACCATTCGCGATAATTTCCCAAAAGCCCAAGCTTCCATCCAAGGTGATGCATTGCGAGTAACATCTAAATCCAAAGATGAACTCCAAGAAATCATTCAACTAGTTAAATCGGAAGACTTTCCCCTCGCTTTGCAATTCACAAATTATCGCTAATGAAAGCCGCAAAATTTTTGAAGAGTTTATTCGATCGCCCATTTGATCGTTATGCCATCGGCTCAGCCGTAATCCTAAGCGTAGCGATCGCCATATTGTTGTGGATTGGCGATCAGACTGCGCCGCATGTGAGGGATTTTAGTTGGCAGGGACAAAGAATTGATGCTAACGATATCTCGTTTGTCATGTCCTTCAATCGCCCAATGGATCGCGAAAGTGTTGAGAAAAATCTCAAATTTGAGCCACCCCTCGCGGGGAAAATCAGTTGGTCATCTCGGCGCATGTCCTACACACCTCTGTCCCCTGCGACCTACGGTAAATCCTACAACGTTAAGTTAGAGAATGCTTACGATCGTTTTGCGAATGAGTCCAGTAAATCTGGGCAATCTGGGCAAAAAATTGCGATCGCTCCTTTTGTGGGTAACTTTACGACACCTATTCCTCGCTTTGCCTACATTGGTTCGATTGGCGAAGAGCAGGGTCGGCTTGTCCTTTACGATGTGCCGAGCAAGCAAAAACGGATTTTAACGCCCGCGAACCTAACCGTCACTGACTTTCGGATCTATCCCGATCGCCAGAAAGTTTTGTTTGGAGCGATCGAAGCAACAGGACAGAGTTTACTCGATCAAAAACTTTATACAGTTTCTACGGGAATTGATAGTGAAGATCGATTAACTACTTCTAATGCGGAAATTACAACCATTCTCGCCAGTGATGATTATCAAAATTTTAAATTTGATTTATCGCCCGATGGTAAAAATATCTTAGTGCAGCGCCTCAGCCGTAAGCAGGTCGGGCGTTATGGGCTTTGGCTGATTAAGGACGGACAACCACCGCGATCACTAGATAATCAACCAGGGGGAGACTTTATGTTTACTCCCGACAGTTCATCGGTGGCGATGGCTCAGGGTGAAGGCGTAGCGATTCTGCCCCTAGAACCTCAAGCACCTCCATTAGATTTCCTGCCAAGATTTGGTACAGTTCTCAACTTTGGCAGAAGCGGAACCAAGGCGGCGACTATTAAATTTAATAAGGACTATACGCGATCGCTTTATCTGGTAAATAACCAAGGAGTTCAAAAAGAACTCACAAAAATTAATGGTTCGATTATTGGCGCTCAATTCGACCCACAGGAAAAAAACATTTATTGTTTGCTCACGGATGTAGAACAGGATACAGCCAAAAATATCTATCGTGAAAAGCCATATTTAGCAGCCATTGAGCTAGAAACAGCCCAAGTTCGCCGACTTTTAGAACTTCCAGCCCAACGAGAAGTTCAATTTAATATTGCTCCCGATGGTCAATCGCTTCTATTAAATTCCGCAGTTCCCAGTAGCAATCCTTTTCCCGATGCTCCATCCATTGCCGAAGACTCGGCTAAAGCTTCTCGAACTTCTCGCGCAGCAGCTTCACCTACTCAGTTAATAGTTTTAGGGATTAAAAATTCCGAAACCAGTTCTCAACCTAGCAACTTACCTCAACCTGAAGTATTACCAATATTCGGCACATTCCCACGATGGTTTCCCTAATCTTTCAATTTTATAGTGTGGGATGCTAACATAAGCTTAATTCTACGGAGGTCGATATGCCAGCAACATCAGTACTTAAACGCCTTTTCACCGTCAAAGAATATCACCTGATGGCTGATGCTGGAGTCTTCGCGAATGGTGAGCGTGTCGAGTTAATCAGAGGAGAAATTATCAAAATGGCATCGATTGGGAGAAGACACGCCGCCTGTGTAGATCGTTGTAACTATACATTTGCCCATAAACTTGGGACAAAAGTCATCATTCGTATTCAGAATCCATTAGCTTTAGATAATACTTCTGAACCTGAACCTGATGTGATGTTATTGAAACGCAAAGCTGATTTTTATGAGTCGGGACATCCTCAACCAACTGATGTATTGCTGCTAATTGAGGTTGCTGATAGTACGATAGAGAGCGATCGCCAATCAAAAATTCCCCTCTATGCAGAAGATGGAATTACTGAAGTATGGCTAGTTGACATTAACAGCGATTGTATTGAGGTCTATCGCTATCCTACAGAGCGAGGTTATCAAGACATTCAGAAATTCTATCGCGGACAAAATTTATCGATTCTTGCTTTTCCAGATATTAATGTTCCTGTCGATGAAATCTTAGGATAAGCAACAAATGTTCTTCATTGTTCTCAAACATTCAAACAAAAAAAGAGGTCGTCTACTAAATAGATAACCCCACATTTATACTTTTCTGATTTTTCTGTAACAACGAGCGTGATTTTTTAGGCAGTGGGGACAACTTGTTTGCGTAAAGAATTCAAACGGCGCTTAGCGGTTTCATTGTTTTCATCTAGCCCTATTACCTGCTCGTACATTTCGATCGCTTGAGGCAACAATTTTTTCTTCTCATAGGCATGACCAAGATTGTTAATCGCGGTTATATATCCACCCTGCAAAGCGATCGCCTCTTTGTAATTTTTAATCGCTAAATCATACTGATCCTGTGAAAAATAGGAAAAACCGAGCGCATTATAAACTTCAGGTAGATTATCGCCGCCCTCTTTGATCGCCTTATTAAACAGGGTGATCGCTTGAGCATAAAGTTTTTTGCGTAAATACACACTACCAAGTTGGTAATAGTCTTCAGGTGTACCTTTTTCCTTTTGGAGCTTAGGTTGGAGGTCAGAAATCACACTTTCCAAGCTGCGAGCTTTCAAAATCTGGCGGATCACTAACCAGCTAACCCCTGCTAACAGCAAGACTAAGGCTCCAAGGTAGGCGATCGCTAATGCACTATCCATAATTATTTCTTAACTCTAATCAACTTTATTAACAAATTCTCTCTATCATTACACCCTAGTCATTTGTTTAGACCGTTTAAAAAGTAATTTTTAACAAAACCTTGAAACTTGCCTATGTTTTGGGTAGTTTAGTTTTAGAACAAAATATCGTTAAACAGATTTTAAGGCGATATATAGTTGCTTTGCCTTTCGGACTGCTTCTTTACAGGCTTGGTGTTTGGGTTGAGTTCGATCGCATAGGCACAATAAAACTCCTGTGTCACACAAAATCATAGCTCTAGCCCTTGTTTACGATATTTATCAATCAGTAGCGCTGTATAGTCGTTTTGTGGCGGTTGGGTTGTGGTAGGTATTGGCATAGTTTCACATTCTGCAAACCATTTTTCCCATTTTGCTTCCCAGTCGATTTCTGGTTGATTGGGATTTTTAGGAATGGTGATTTGTATGTCATTTTGGACATATAGTCCCAGCGCTTCGAGAATTATGACGTTAAGGGGTTTTTCCTTGTTTTGGATGAGATTGCTTAGCTCATCAGGGATTTCAATGGTAATTTGCATGATTTAGACTCCTAATATTCACTAATTTGAATCGGCGTATTTTAAACTTTTTCCTTTTTCCTTCTCTAGCCTCCTAGTTCTTTAATCCTATCGCGAGATTTGTTATACCATTCCGTATTCCCCTGCTGTTGATAGAGTTCCGATGCTTTCCGAAAATCTGCCAATGCCTCTTGTTTATCACCTCTTTCTTTTTTGATTAATCCACGACTGTAGTAAGCATCCTCTAGACTTTTATTACGCCAGTTTTGATTAATTCTTATAGCTTCTGTGTAATCATTAATCGCTCCCTGTTTGTCTCCTAAGTCAGACTTCGCAATACCGCGATTGTAGTAAAAAAGAGCATAATTAGAATTGAGGCGGATGGCTTCGTTGTAGTCGGAGATCGCTTTTTGTTTGTTTCCTAAGTCGTACTTCGCTAACCCGCGAAGGTAGTAAGCCTCATCATCATTAGGCTTGAGGCGGATGACTTCATTGTAGTCAGCGATCGCTCCTTGTTTATCTCCTCGGTAATACTTAATCATTCCGCGACTAAAGTAAGAATGAGGATAATCAGGTTTGAGGCGGATGGCTTCATTGTAGTCGGCGATCGCTCCTTGTTGGTCTCCTCCTAACTCACTCTTCGCAGTTCCGCGATTGTTGTAAGCAATATAATAATCAGGTTTGAGACGGAGGGCTTCGTTGTAGTCTGCCAATACTTCCTGTAAGTTTCCAAATGCGGTCTTAGCGTGACCACGATTGTTGTATGCCTCAGCGTAATTGGGATTGATGCGGATAGCTTCGTTGTAGTCGGTGATCGCTCCTTGGAAGTCTGCTAGGTAATACTTCATTAAACCTCGAACGTTATAAGTCTTAGCATCATCAGGCTTGAGACGAATGGCTTCGTTAAAGTCGGCAATCGCTCCTTTATAATCATTCTTATGGTATTTTTTCATTCCATCATCAAAAAGATCTGTTGCTGTTTTACGCGAAACTGGAGAACTAATAATGGGCGATTGGTCAGCAGCTCTCACATTATGCCAGATGAGAAAACTAATACCAGAAATAAACCCAATGATTGTAAGCATACCCAAAAATCCATTAGAACTAGATTTCGTGACATGGACGAGTTGAGTTTTTTGGGGGATTGGCGATTGTAGTTGGGGAATAGTTGGCGGAATTGATGCTGATAAACCAATTGATTCAATCACATTCAATATATCCGCCGCCGCCCAACGCCTCTCGTGATCCTTCACCAAACAACCCTTGACAACATCAATCCATTCGATAGGAACACCCTGTAAATTTGGACTCTCCCTCTCGATTTTACGCTCCAATTCCTTAATCACCACCTCCGTATTTGCATTACCACCTGCTTCAAATGGAAAATGCCCTGTCAACATTTCGACAATCATTACCCCAAAAGACCACATATCCCACTTAGTCGAAACATAACCATTCCGAAAAAGCTCAGGCGGCATATAGTAAGGCGTACCCGCAATTTTTGAAGCTTGCATCGTGCCACGATCCAACGCCTTCGACAAACCAAAATCAGCAATCTTCCAAACTCCGCCCACCTGTAAAACATTCAACAACTTGAGATCGCGATGCACATATCTCTTATCTTGAGAATTACCACCATCAAGCTCATGCAAAAACTTCAAGCCCTGAGCAATATCCCGCACAATAGCCTTAGCCTCCACCGAAGAAATCCGACCACCCCGTTTTTTTACAAAATCTGCTAGAGAGCAATCCGCCAACTCCATGACCAAATAGAACATCTTTATCTTTAAACGGCTAATCTCCACATTGTTACCTGTGAAATGTTGCACCAGATTTTGATGAGACGGCAAATTAAGCGCAAAGTTTAGTTCTTCTTGCTGAATTTTGCCAGAAAGCATCAGCTTTATCGCCACCCTTTTTTCTAGCTTTTTACCATTAGCAATCTGCGCTGCTCGAAACACGCCGCCATAAGTGCCACAGCCCAATAACTGTTCAAGCTCGTATGTATTGGCAATTTGTTCGCCTTCAAACTTTTCCCAGAAATTTTCATCAGGCTGCATCTTGAGTTACCCATCGCCCTAACCACAAAAATATTGTGACATAAAAACTTTAGGTAGCCTCAAAATATTTATACGTTTTATGTGAGTTAAAAATGCCCAAGAAAACCAAGAACTAAAGTTCTTTGCTCAAAGCTAAAGTCAGTTAAAACTGACTAATTTCTAATTTCTAAGATTTAACCCGTTTCAACGGGTTTTAGCTTTTAGCCCGCAATTTATTGCAGGGTTTTCGCGAAACGATAACGTATTTATGTCTTTCTAGAAATCAACTCACATAAGACGTTTTTGTTATTGGCGATCATTGGCGATCGCCTACAATACTAATCAGCAAAGGTAAAATCTGATTGAGGCAGCGATCACGCTAATATCAAACATCTGAGATAGGCTAAAATTTAATTTAACCTAGAAAATCTCCAAAATTGGGTTTACCCAAAACAGGTATGAAATATCTGAACGTCCAAGAAGTTAATCCTGCAATTGTTAACGAAGTTTCAGACAGCCAATCTGAAATTGTGATCGTTCGCAATGGCATCCCCTTAGCCAGAATCGTTCCCTATACTCCCACTCGAATTAAACATTACCCACTTCGAGGAATGCCAATTACAATCTCTGCTGACTTTGACGAACCGATAGAATTTTAGTAGCGATCGCTAGACTATATCAAATTCCCCTTGTAACCTGTGATGCCAAAATTTTAAATTACCCGCATGTAGAGACAATTTGGTAGCGATCGCTTTAACAAATTCCCCAAAAATCAAAATTTTGTTGTACAATCATAAATCGTGAAATTGTTTGGGCTAGTAGCTCAGTTGTATAGAGCAATCGCCTTCTAAGCGATCGGTCGTGGGTTAGAGTCCCCCCTAGCCTGTTTGAAAGCGCTTTGCGCTAAAATCCAAAACGAGAAACTTAAGAAAAGTTGCTAGACGGCTTTTTTTAAGTTTCTTGCTATTCGTTTGATTGCAAAATTTTTAGGATTGAAAGTTTAAACATGGGCAGTACATTCGGACAAATATTTCGCGTCACAACATTTGGGGAATCTCACGGCGGTGGTGTGGGCGCGATCATCGATGGCTGTCCACCTCAACTTGAGCTTAATGAAGCTGATATTCAAATCGATCTCGATCGCCGTAAACCTGGGCAAAGCAAAATCGTGACTCCCCGCCGCGAAGACGATCGCGCTCAGATTTTATCGGGAGTCTTTGAAGGCAAGACTTTGGGTACACCAATCATGATTTTGGTGCAGAACAAGGATGCACGCAGTCAAGACTATTCGGAAATGTCCGAAAAATTTCGTCCTTCTCACGCAGATGCTACCTATCAAGCCAAATATGGTATTCGCAACTGGCAAGGCGGCGGTCGATCTTCAGCGCGGGAAACAATTGGGCGGGTAGCAGCAGGGGCGATCGCTAAAAAAATTCTCAAAGAAGCCGCAGGTGTGGAAATTATTGCCTATGTGAGACAAGTCAAAGATTTAGTTGCACCTGATATCGATCCGAATACGGTCACGATGGAACAGGTGGAAAGCAATATTTTGCGCTGTCCTGATTCTGTGATGGCAGAAAAAATGATCGACTTCATTGACAAAATCCGTCGTGATGGCAACTCTGTCGGCGGTATTGTCGAATGTGTAGCGCGAAATGTACCCGTCGGCTTGGGCGATCCTGTATTTGATAAATTGGAGGCGGATCTCGCGAAGGCAGTGATGTCTTTGCCAGCTAGTAAAGGTTTTGAGATTGGCTCAGGTTTCGATGGCATTCACTTAACTGGGCGCGAACATAACGATGAATTCTACATGGATGGCGATCGCCTGCGTACTCGCACCAATAATTCTGGCGGTATTCAGGGCGGTATTTCTAATGGCGAGAATATTATCCTGCGAGTTGCTTTCAAACCGACAGCGACAATCCTGCTAGAACAGAATACTGTCTCTGTAATTGGTGAAGAAACTACGCTTACAGGTCGTGGTCGTCATGATCCCTGTGTGTTACCTCGCGCAGTGCCGATGGTGGAGGCGATGGTGGCTTTGGTTCTGTGCGATCGCTATCTTAGCCAAAAAACAGTTGCACTTTAATGGTTCATTCACAAAGCGCTAAACTATAGGATAGGTTTAATTCCTCGTTTTTCGATAACAGTTCATAGTTGGTAAGGCACAGCGCTAAATGGCACTTTTTACATTGCGATCGCTCAAAAAAGATTTTGGCATCAAAGAAATCCTCAAAGATGCGAGTTTTAGCCTTGATGAAGGCGATAAAGTTGGGCTGATCGGCACAAACGGGTCGGGCAAGTCCACTTTGCTGAAAATGATTGCGGGGCTAGAACATAGCGATGGTGGCGAACTATGGATTAACTCTAGCGCCAAGATTATTTACTTGCCACAACAGCCAGACCTAAACGAAGAAAATACGGTATTGGAGCAGGTATTTGCCGATAGTGGCGAACAAATGGCGCTGGTCAAGGAATATGAAGAAATTTCTGATAAGTTATCCCACGGACATGGCGATCAAGATCGGTTATTAGAGCGATTATCCACTGTATCCGAGCGGATGGACGTTACTGGCGCTTGGGATTTAGAAACCACCGCAAAAATTGTTTTAACAAAATTGGGGATCGAAGATTTAGAAGCCAAGATTTCTACCCTGTCAGGCGGATATCGAAAACGGATTGCGATCGCTTCGGCTTTACTTTCTGCTCCCGATGTTTTGTTAATGGATGAGCCGACCAACCACCTTGATGCCCTTTCAGTGGAATGGTTACAGAGCTATCTCAATCGTTATCGCGGCGCATTGTTACTAATTACCCACGATCGCTATTTTCTGGATCGCGTTACCAATCGCATTATTGAAATCGATCGCGGCGATTTGTATAACTATTCAGGCAACTATTCTTATTATCTAGAGAAAAAAGCTGAAGCCGAAGAATCATCATTAAGTACGCAACGCAAACATGCGGGACTATTACGTCGTGAATTGGAATGGCTGAAAAAAGGTCCGAAGGCGCGAAGTACGAAACAAAAAGCGCGGATTGATCGCGCCCATGATTTGCAAGCAACGGAATTTAAACAGGCTAATGCTAAGGTTGATATCACTACCACAGGTAGACGCATTGGCAAAAAGGTTGTGGAACTCGATCGCATTTCCAAATCCTTTGGTGATCGCACTCTAATTAAAGATTTTTCCTATAACTTCACACCCGAAGATCGCATTGGTATTATCGGCAGCAATGGCGCGGGTAAATCAACGCTGATGAACATGATCATTGGACAGTTGCAACCCGACTCAGGATCTGTAGAGATCGGCACAACCATTCATTTTGGTTACTTTGATCAGCATTCCGATGATCTTGCCGAGCATGGCAATCAGCGCGTGATTGATTATCTCAAAGACGTATCCGAACTTGTCAAGACTAATGATGGTAGCGTAATTACGGCTTCGCAAATGTTGGAGCGATTCTTATTCCCTGGAAATACGCAATATGCACCGATTAATAAGCTCTCTGGTGGCGAGAAGCGGCGTTTATTTCTCCTCAAAGTTCTAATGGAAGCTCCAAATGTCTTGATTTTGGATGAACCGACTAACGATCTTGATGTGCAGACCCTTGCGGTTTTGGAAGAATATCTTGAAGACTTTAACGGCTGTGTGATTGTAGTTTCCCACGATCGCTATTTTCTTGATCGAACTGTGGAGATGGTCTTCTCCTTTGAGCCTGAAGGAGAAGTTCGTTTATACCCTGGAAACTATTCTATTTATTTGGAATATAAAAAGGACGAAGCGGAAATGGCTAGCAATGAAGCCAAGGAACAGGGGAATAAAGCGTTAAAAGAGCAGAAAGCAGCGATCGTACCGACAATTGCCAATGAAACGCAAAAGGCAAAAGCGGAACCTAAAGTAGAGAAGAAGAAGAATACAAAAGTTTCCTTTAAAGAAAAGCGCGAGTATGAAGAGCTAGAAGTAAAAATCCCGCAACTGGAAGCTGAGAAATCTCAAGTCGAGAAGACGCTCTACCACAATCCGCCCACGGGTCATACAGAGTTGCAGAAGTTGTCCGATCGCCTTGCTGAATTAAATCAGGCGATCGAACAATCAACCGAGCGTTGGTTGGCATTGGCGGAACGCATTTGATTAACTGATGCTACTTAGTTGAGCGCTACTTTGTCGTTGTCACCGTTAAAACCTGTGGTGGTGTTGCATCCGCAGGATATAGGAAATCAAACTGGACAACACGGCGATCGCTTGGTGGCATCTGCAAAGTTACTAAAGGCTTACCTCGTTCGCCACGGCGCATCTTCAGATGCACATAGCGATTTTGACCTAAGCCTTTATCATCCCGAAATTTCACCCTAACGGAACCTCGAAAAAATACATCATCGGGTAGCGGCTCAAAGAACTGCAAGCCGCCAATCGGTTTATCGTATTTGATCGGATTTTGGAAAGAAAGAGTAACGGTTTGAGTTTCATTAGTGGGATTATGGAGTGGCATCGTCAAGTTATACTGCACGCCATAATTACCATGAGCAGAATAGGCGGTATCAGGATAGCGCACTTTTAACGGTGCTGTTTGCACTTGCCCTGTTCCCATCGTGCCATATTGCAAGAGACTTAAACCATAGGAATAGGATTCACCCCGTTTGGGAATTGCTAAATCAAGGCTTTCTTTATCAGTCAAGGTTCCAAACCATTGAGAACCAAGCTGTACACCCGCCACACGGCTATATTCAAAAGATCCTTCCGTTAAGTCTGGCGGCGTTGGCACAACATCACGCGGTTTCGATAGTTCGCCATTTTTGAGAATATTTTCCCATTCCGAGAGAGTCGGAGCGCGTTCAGTGCCATCAGGATTGAGGCGAGCATAGAGCGCCAGCGTCGCCACATAAACTTTGCCGTCACTGCGTAATCGTGATAAGCCCGATCGCCCATTTAAGGGTGGATCTAATTCCTTAACGGGAATGGGGACATTCATCAACATCCGACTCTGCTTGGGAGGGATCACAATTTGGGCGGGTAAAATATCCTGACGACGACCGCGCAAAATATCAAGCATGGCGCGATCTCCAGGTCCTCGGTACATCGCGCCATTGTTATTCAGCGTATAGTTGGGAGCGTCATAAAATGGAGCATCGGGCTGACTGAGATAGCTGGCTCCTAAAAGGGTATCAATGGTTACGGGCTGATCAGTAGGATTATGGGCGATCGCACCGATATAGAGAGTTCGCAAATCAACTGGTGGTGGTGCTTTAGAAATGTGATGGGTAAAGAGATCAAAGCGCCCCTCAAAGGGAAAGTTCAAATGCGCCTTGGGGTGAGCCATACCCTGACTGGGAAAAGCTGATAGCAAAATCCCTTCGGTCTGCACAATTTCGGGACTATTACTATTAAACATCGGCACATCGTCAAGACTGCCCATGAGTGGACGCATTTCTTGAGGATCGAAAATAATTTTGGGTTGTGTCGAAGTCTGCGCGATTGTGCTATTTAAGTTGCTGTTTGAATTGCTATTTGAATTGCTATTTCGTTCACTATTTAGGTTGCTAGTTAAATTAGCGATTGGCTTGGCAGTTAAATTTGGAGTTGAATTTGAGGTTGGATTGGGATGGCTAGCTACAGTTCCCATAGCTAGAGTTACTAAAATAGGATGTAACAATAATAAAGAGAATAAAGAAGTTGTCATCATTGGCTTTTGAGAATTATGGAATAAGGTGAATTTTAGCGTGCTGCCATAGCCATAAAGAACGCATCGGTTGTGGCAAAGGAAGCGATCGCAATACCAAGCCCCAAGGAAATCATCGCTTTGCGTAAAAAGACTGTACGCTCAGCTTTATATTTTTGCAAGTCCTCAATTTGCTGCATCCATGTAGTTGTAATTGCTGTTTGCAAACTATCATCCTTTTGCATTAATACCTCTGGTGAAATTCCTGTATTTGCAATCTTGCGCGGATATAAACCTAACACAGCAAAGGCGATCGCGATCGCTAGCGCCACACAAGCCGAAAGCTTGAGAGTCAAATAGGTAAAGTATAAATTTGACATTTCATCTTGAGCATAAATTTGGAATGTGGAAGTGACACGCAAACCAAGCAATAATAAAGCACTGATTTCCATTACTCCAGAGAGCTTTGTGCCGAGAGTATCAACTCCATGCTGAGCTTGCTCTAGACAAAATTTGGTGTATTCGTAAAGAAAATTTTGTTGATTTTCCATATTTATTTACCAACAGAACAATTAATAGCATAACTCCAACTTAATAAACGCAGCCAAAGACGGGGATTAGCAGGTTCTAACCAACTTTGCGAACCACGAATCACATTGGGCAACCAGCCACCCAGAATCGCATTAGCTAGAGAGTTTCGAGTAAAAGAACCATAGCTAGATAACCATTTTAGCAAATCCTTTGTACCTGCCATTTCTAAAATCCAGAGAATCAACTTCGGATTTTTAAAGGCGGCAATTAACGCGAGGCGATTGAACATTAACCAACTGAGGCGATCTTTGATAAAGCGATCGCTAACAGGTTGGGGTTCATCAGCTAGCAGTCCAAAGAAAGTATTCAGCATCGAGTTCACCCGCTCTGGTGGTAAATGCATTCCCGTCGGAACCATCATTCCTTTTGAAAACAGCCAAGTAACGGCAATATTACTTTGATACGCATTGATTTGATTAAGATCATCAGCTTTGAGTAGATCATGTTTGAGAGCCGTATCTAATAAAGTCGCCAAACGTGGCAAATTGCGAACGAGGGAACCAAATCCTGTGAATACAAGCGGAGACTGTAATGAAGCCGCATCACCAATCGCTAAAATCCGATCAAAGGCGCATTTTTTAGAATCTTCATTGAGGCTGTAATGTCCCGTAATATAGCCAAAAGTCGCTTTCTTCCAAGTTAATTTTTCCATATCACAACGCCGATATTCAGGCAGAATCGCGAAGAAATCCTCATACATTTCCAGTAATGATCCTGCATTTTCAGGATGGACTTGATGATAATGAAACAGGTAAATCGTTAGTTCATCTTTTTCCGCAGGAAAGAGTTCCCAAATTAATTGTCTGCCGCGTGAGATATCACCATGACTAAACAAAACATCACCATACTGCGAGTCCCATACAGATTTATCAAATCCTTCGAGAACTGCGCCCACAGTTGGACAGACACTATCAAAAGCTTGTCCTGCATTAATTTGTTGGGCGATCGCTGAAGCTGACCCCATCGCATCAATTACCAATCGCGAATTGAGAATTACCTCTGCATCTGTTTCTAAATTTTTAGCAAAGATCGTCGCGCCGTTTGCATCAATAACGACTTTTTGGAATTCAGTGCGATCGCAAATTACCGCGCCATATTCATGTAATTTTTTGCTGCAAATTTCGAGCAAGCGATTAGTATCAATGGCAATATTCAGCACTGTGGGCGTATGTAAAACCTTGGCTTTGAGATGGCTAGGATTGTTACTATCAAAAAATTTATTAAAGCCATCCACATATTCGGCGGTGATTATGGTTTCAAATTCTTCCTTAGTGAAGAGTCCAAAATCAATCAGATTCTGAAATTCAGCACGAGAAATATTCCATTCTCGATTCATCCGCCCAAAGGGAATCCGCTCAACCAGACAAACCCGATAGCCTAACTTCGCCATCATCGCCGCATGAATTGCTCCCAATGCACCACCAAGATAAACGATGTCATAGACTAGATCTGGTTTTGCTTCTGGTTTTACAGAGTTATTTTTGGAATCCTCAAAGATGACTTGTTTCGGTTCTTTGGGATTTCTCACACTTTCCCGCCAGCGCTTTTCCCACCAATAAACACGATTAAGATCATATTCGCCATTAGGAATGCGTTGAAAAAATTTGACCGTCAGTGGATATTCCGCAGCTAGCGCTTCAAAAATCGATTGATTTGGAGCGATCGCAGGTGGTTGTTTAAACTCATAGGGAAAAGCCTGCCGCGCCGCCTTAGTCAAATGCTCAAGTAAATCACGTTCGTTATCCATGCTCTCATCTGACCAGCGAAATACTTTCAGATAAGTTGTGCGTTGTAATGTCCAGATAAATACTGATAATTGGGCGATCGCCCCTGAGCGATTTTGGCGATCAAGAATAAAGCCATGCTTAGCAACAGTTTTTTTGCCGAAAGGTGGTTGATACTCAGATTGGAGCCATGTTTTGACGGACGCAATTTGAGTGGTAGGGATCTCGATATAAAGTAACTGCTGCATGGCTCGATCAATATCTTCAGGTGCTTTCATTTTCACATATTTTATTATTTTATCATTTTCGCATATAGGCGATCGTAAATGGTTTCTTGATTGTGGTGCTATGACTGTTCTTATTGAAATAGTTCACTAGGAAGGGAGTATTTTGGAAATTTTACTTGTCAGCCAATAGGTTTGCATTAGTCCTTTACCCTTAATCTCGATCGCACCACGTTCTATTAACTCAAACTGATGTTTGAGTAGTTCATAGGTTTCCGCAGTAACTTGAATCTTCCCAATTTCGCTATGGGACTCCATCCGACTGGCGATATTTACCGTATCACCCCAGAGATCATAGATAAACTTTTGCGTACCAATCACCCCCGCAATCACTGCCCCAGTATGGATACCCACCCGAATTTGCAGATTGCGCCCTGTCAAATCGCGAAGTTCCGCTACCTTGTCCACCATCTCTAACGCCATAGATGCGATCGCTTCGGCGTGATGTTCATTAGGAATGGGAATTCCCCCAGCCACCATATAGGCATCACCAATGGTTTTAATTTTTTCCAGTTCATAGGTTTCGCAAAGCTTGTCGAAACTGGAAAAAATGAGATTGAGAAGATCGACTAAATCTTGGGGCGAAAGTTCGGACGACATGCGCGTGAAGCTGACAATATCCGCAAACATGACCGTGACTGACTCATAGCTATCGGCTATAACTCCGTGGGATTGCTTGAGGCGATCAGCGATCGCTTTGGGTAGAATGTTTAATAATAGTCTCTCAGATTTCTCTTGTTCAGCATGGAGTGCTTCTTCAGAGAGTTTGCGTTGTGTAATATCATCAAGTACGCCCAGAATACCAATAGTTTTACCGTCAGCGTCAATAATTGGTAACTTACTAGAATCTAACCAAATTGATTGCCCCTCTTTATCGGGATTGACTTTGCGCTGAATGACATGCATTTCAGGAACATTTGATTCGATAATGTGTTGATCATGTTGCCGAAATGTATTTGCTAATTGGGGATTTTTAATTAAATCATAATCAGTTTTGCCAATTACACTGGCTGGGCTATCAAGCTGAGCATACATCGCCCAATTTTTATTACATCCCCGAAAGACAAGATTGGTATCTTTCCAGAAAATTTGTTGAGGAATGCTATCAATGATTAACCGCAAATAGGTTTCCTGTTCTTTGAGAGATTGCTCGGCTTTCACACGGGCAGTAATATCCTGAAAGCTCCATACCCGACCGATAATCTGGTCTTTGAGCCTTTGGGGACGGGAATAGCGCTCCAAGACTCGACCATCATGAAGTTCTAATAAATCATAACTCTCACGTTCAGGGTGGCGATAAAACTCTTGCGATCGCTGCATAAAGTCCTGAGGATCGAGTATTTGTTCCGCCAGAAATTCTAATCTGAGTGCATAATCAGGTATAGCTAAAACTTCGGGAGAGAGGGCAAACATATCCAAAAACTGTTGATTGTAACTGGTAACATGTCCAACCCGATCCACTGCCAAAATGCCATCAGCGATCGACTCAAAGGTAGCTCTTTGCAAGCTCAAAAACTCTTCTAGAGTTGATTCAACCCGTTTGCGCTCAGTGATATCAATCCCAATCGAAAGAATTTCAATTACATTCTCATTGGCATCTAAAATCGGACGATTTGACCAAGATATCCATACTTTCTCTCCGTCATGGCGAATATTTTGACTTTCCTGAAACAGGTATACATCAGGGTTATAGCTATTGTTGTTCCATGCAGTCAAGTCAGAAATTGTATCATCTTGATTTTGGACAATCGTGCCACTAATATTTTTACCAACTAACTCATCCTCTGCGGTAAAGCCAAAAAAAGTTATTCCATAGTCATTAATGTACTTAATTGTCCCGACTGTATCTCTTCGTAAAATAATGCAATTAGCGGCTTCGATTAGAGTACGATACTTGGCTTCACTGGTCTTGAGCGCTTGAGTTCGCCGTTCAACTCGTTGCTCTAATTCTTCTTTGCTCTGAGCAAGAATCATGAATGAAGTTTGCAATTGTTGCGCCATTTGATTAAATGATTCCGCAAGAATTGATAGCTCACGCACATTCGCCGTTGCTATTGGGTGGTATGGTTGTCCACTCGCCAGATCGGCGGAAGCGGATAACTTTGCTAGCAAATGTGAAGCTTCAATCAATTTCTCGACTGGCTTGGCAATCCATTTTGATGTGTATAGACCGATCAAGCTTGCCAAGATCAGGGCGAGAATACATAAAATAATTGTATGGCGGGTATTGATGTCAATGCGATCGCGATAGTCCAGTTCCGAAACGGCGACAATTAATAACCAATTTAAGCCTTGGGGATTTTGGAGCCGCGTAATCTGGATATATTGAGTCGCACCCTCCCATTCGATTTGAATTTGCTGATGGTTAGGAACATTCTCAAGATTGGGATAGCGCCGTTTAAGATTATTGAAAGCTAGGCGCAATAGAGGATTTTGGCTATGGATTGCATTAATCCTTTGTTGACCCTGACCTGTGGCAATATATGGAGCTTCTGATGTTGACGTTGCGACCAGATCGCCCGATGACTCGACAATAAAAGCTTGTCCAGTTTTAGAGATTTTTAATTGCTTTAGAAAATCACCTATTTGAGAAAGAGGTAAGTCGATCGCCAAGACACCTTGCAAATTTCCAACCTTGTTATAAATCGGTAAGGAGGCGGTAATTCCTAGGATGGGACGGGTCACAAATAGATAAATCGGACTCCAAACTGCTTGCCGCGACTTAACAGCACCTTTATACCAAGGGCGATCGCGTGGGTCATAAGTATCTACACGGATTTTTTGCAGGGTTTTCCCGAAATCATCTAAAGCATAAATTTCCCGACGCAATGGCTGAGAGACTAAACTCGCAGACGTTGATACAGACCTATGCAACCCCAGAGTATTATCTTTTTGGCGCTCAACCCCAATAAATTGTCCTTGGGGATTAGATGCGTAGAAAAAATATAAACTTTTTACCTGCTGCATCTGTTGCCAAAACAATTGATCAAAACTGTATAAATTTTCAAAATTTATATGCCCTGATTTAGCGGAGGCTCCATGAGCTTGCAAGATCTCCAGAGGTGTGTCGAAATAACTGCGTACATGGGTTTCGATCGTATTCGTTACTTCTAGCCCAATTTGTGGAGCTAGTTCTTTAGTTGCTTCCCGCCCGTTTTGGATTGACAACCACCCCGCAATCCCCATAACTGCAACCACCTGCACCACAAATGGAACTATCAGCAGTACCTTTAGAGAAAGCTGGCGATCGCGATGGGTTTGTGGTTCATTTTTTGAGTGAGCAGGCATATATGAGGCTGCTAAAAAAAGTAGCTATCTTGCTAATCATAAAGTGATCTTCGCTGAAAATTATGGGTCTGCGACTATTTGCTCATGCAGAGAGCTTTGCGCCATCGTTGAATCCAATAAATTTTATACAAGTTTATACAAGATTTGCTTAACCAGATTTTTACAAAATTTCTTAGTTCGGTTGACTCGAAAAGTGATCGCTTGTGATCATCTTGTGATCATTTTTTAACACATCCTACCTAAGACAGAGATTTGTGAGTACAATCCAAAGTAGCGATCGTAACTACCTGATTACGGTAAAGCTCACATAATAGTTCTTTAACACAATCCCTCTCAGTCCATGATGAATAGCAACGCACTGCCCGTGAAACTTCCCGTAAGGCAAGGTTTATACGATCCCCAATTTGAACATGATGCTTGTGGGGTCGGCTTTATTGTCCATAAATCAGGAAAGAAATCCCATGCGATCGTTGAGCAGGGGCTGACGATTTTAGAAAACCTAGAACATCGCGGCGCGTGCGGTTGCGAGACAAATACGGGTGACGGTGCGGGAATTTTGATGCAGATCCCCCATAAATTTTTGGTAAAGGCGGCGGCGGCGGTTGGAATTGCCTTACCAGAGGTCGGTCAATATGGCGTGGGCATGATTTACGCTTCACCAGATCCTGAAACTCGTAAGCATGGCCGACAAGCTTTTGAAAAGTTGGTTGAGTCTGAAGGTTTAAAAGTTTTGGGTTGGCGCGATGTACCCACCGATAATTCCTCCTTGGGAGCGACCGCGCAATCGAGTGAGCCATTCATGCAGCAGGTATTTATTGGGCGATCGCCTGATCTTGCTGATGACCTAGCCTTTGATCGTAAATTATTTGTATTGCGTAAACTTGCTCATACCGCGATTCGCGCTTCAAAAATTGATGCCTATTGGTATCCTTCCAGTCTTTCCTGTCGCACGATTGTCTACAAGGGGATGTTAATGACCGCGCAAGTGGGAATGTATTACCCTGATTTACGCGATCCTGACATGGAGAGCGCTCTAGCTCTAGTTCACTCGCGCTTTAGTACGAATACTTTCCCAAGCTGGGAGCGATCGCACCCTTACCGCTACATTGCCCACAATGGCGAAATCAATACTTTGCGCGGCAATACCAACTGGATGATCGCCCGTCAGTCGATGTTTGAATCGGATTTGTTTGGCGATGATATTTCCAAAATCAAGCCAGTCATTAACATCGAGGGCAGCGACTCGACGATTTTTGATAACGCTTTGGAATTATTGGTACTTGCTGGGCGATCGCTACCTCATGCAGTGATGATGATGATTCCAGAGCCTTGGACAGCCCATGAGTCCATGAGTGATGAGAAGAAAGCCTTTTACGAATACCATTCCTGTTTGATGGAACCTTGGGATGGTCCCGCCTCGATCGCCTTCACCGATGGCACAATGATCGGCGCAGTTCTTGATCGCAATGGTTTGCGTCCTTCTCGCTACTATGTCACCAAGGATGATTTGGTGATCTTCGCTTCGGAAGCAGGGGTATTGAATATTGCACCTGAAATGATTGAATCGAAAGGTCGCTTGCAACCAGGGCGGATGTTCCTTGTGAATATGCAAGAGGGGCGGATTGTTGCTGATGAAGAAATCAAGCATCAAGTTGCGACTGAGCAGCCTTACCGTGAATGGATTAATCAGCACATGGTGGACATTGCCAACCTCAAGGATGGTGATGCTACTGAGACTGAAGCGATTCCTCTCACTCAAAGACAAATGGCGTTTGGCTATTCCTTTGAAGATTTACGTCTGCTGCTGACTCCAATGGCACGCGATGGTGTGGAAGCGATCGGCGCAATGGGGACGGATACGCCTTTAGCGATTCTATCTAATCGCTCTAAACTTCTCTATGATTATTTTCAGCAGTTATTTGCACAGGTTACGAATCCTCCCATTGACTCTATTCGCGAAGAAATTATTACTTCTGCGGAAACAACCATTGGTGCGGAACGGAATTTGCTCAAGCCTGAACCAGAAAGCTGTCACTTGATCGAGCTAAAAACTCCAATTCTCAGTGATGCCGAACTTGCCAAGCTGAAGCATATTAACGAAGGTGGTTTTAAATCTGTTACACTTTCCACTTTGTTCGATCCTAAATCTGGGGTGTCTGGATTAGAATCAGCGATCACCGAGATTTGTGCTAAGGCTGATCAAGCGATCGCTGATGGTGTGAATATTCTGATTTTAAGCGATCGGGGTGTTGATTCTGCTAATGCGCCAATTCCTGCCTTACTTGCTGTTTCAGGCTTGCATCACCATCTCATCCGCACAGGTACAAGAACCAGAGTTGGCTTAGTCCTTGAATCTGGCGAACCGAGAGAAGTTCATCATTTTGCGCTATTGATCGGCTATGGTTGCGGCGCAATCAATCCTTATCTTGCCTTTGAAACTATCAAAGACATGATCGATCAACGTCTCTTGGTAAATGTCGAGTTCAAAACTGCTTGCAAGAACTTCATCAAGTCGGCAACTAAAGGCGTAACCAAGGTTGCTTCCAAAATCGGTATTTCCACAATCCAAAGCTATCGCGGCGCTCAGATTTTTGAAGCGGTTGGACTCAATCATGATGTGATCAAGAAATACTTCACTTGGACAGCCTCACGCATTGAAGGTGCAGATTTAGAAGTGATTGCTAAAGAAGCGATCGCCCGTCATACCCATGCCTTCCCCGATCGCCCCGCTAGTGGCAACACCCTCGATGTCGGTGGTGATTATCAATGGCGCAAGGATGGAGAGGCGCACCTGTTCAGTCCTGAAGCAATTCACGCCTTGCAAAAAGCTGTCCGCGATGGCAACTATGAACTGTTCAAAAAATATTCGGCTCTCGTTAATGAACAGAATCAGCAGCATTTCACTCTGCGCGGCTTGCTCGATTTCAAATCGCGCGAATCGATTTCCATTGACGAAGTGGAACCCATTGAATCAATTTTGAGCCGCTTCAAAACGGGTGCGATGAGCTATGGCTCGATTTCTAAGGAAGCCCATGAAGCTTTAGCGATCGCCATGAATCGCATCGGCGGCAAGTCCAACACAGGCGAAGGCGGTGAAGATCCTGATCGCTACACATGGACAAACGAGCAAGGTGATTCCAAAAATAGCGCGATCAAACAGGTTGCCTCTGGACGTTTCGGCGTAACTAGCCTCTATCTCTCCCAAGCCAAAGAGATTCAAATCAAAATGGCTCAAGGCGCAAAACCAGGGGAAGGCGGTCAACTCCCTGGCAAGAAAGTCTATCCTTGGATTGCCAAAGTTCGCCACTCCACCACAGGTGTCGGCTTGATTTCACCACCACCTCACCATGACATCTACTCTATCGAAGACCTCGCCGAGTTGATTCATGATTTGAAGAATGCTAACCGCGCTGCCCGTATCAGCGTCAAGCTAGTATCGGAAGTGGGAGTTGGCACGATCGCCGCAGGGGTTTCTAAAGCCCATGCTGATGTGGTTCTCATCTCTGGCTATGATGGCGGCACTGGCGCATCACCCCAAACCTCAATCAAGCACGCAGGCTTGCCTTGGGAACTCGGACTCGCTGAAACCCACCAAACCCTCGTTCTCAACAATCTCCGCAGCCGCATCGTTGTGGAAACCGATGGACAAATGAAAACAGGGCGTGATGTCGTCATCGCGGCGCTACTGGGAGCCGAAGAATTCGGCTTTGCCACTGCGCCCCTTGTCACTCTCGGCTGTATCATGATGCGCGTCTGTCATCTCAACACCTGCCCCGTTGGAGTCGCCACCCAAGATCCACAATTGCGCGAGAAGTTCACAGGCGATCCCGCCCATACCGTCAACTTCATGACTTTCATTGCGATGGAAGTCCGTGAATTGATGGCAAAACTCGGTTTCCGTACCCTTGATGAAATGGTCGGTCGTACTGAAGTCCTAGAAGCCAAGCAAGCCGTCGAGCATTGGAAACTCAAGGGCTTAGACTTCTCGAAGATTCTCTACCAACCAGAAGTTGGCGAAGATGTCGGTCGCTATTGCCAAATTCCACAGGATCACGGTTTAGACAAGTCTCTTGATATGACTGTGTTGTTGGATTTGTGCCAAGCTGCGATCGTGGATGGCGAACCAATCCATGAGATCGTTCCCATCCGCAATATCAATCGCGCCGTCGGCACGATCCTCGGCAACGAAATCACTAAGCGTCATTGGGAAGGATTGCCCGATGACACCGTGCATTTACATTTCCAAGGCACGGCTGGTCAAAGCTTCGGTGCATTCGTTCCCTCTGGTGTGACGATGGAACTCGAAGGTGATACCAACGACTACCTCGGTAAAGGTCTAAGCGGCGGTAAAATCATTCTCTATCCAGACAAAGCTTCGACTTTTGTCGCAGAAGAGAATGTCATCGCAGGTAACGTCGCACTCTACGGCGCAACCAGTGGCGAAGTCTACATTCGTGGTATCGCTGGCGAACGCTTTGCAGTCCGCAATTCTGGCGTAAATGCCGTAGTCGAAGGAATTGGCGATCATGGTTGCGAATATATGACTGGCGGTAAGGTCGTGGTCTTGGGCTTAACAGGACGGAACTTCGCGGCTGGAATGAGTGGCGGTATTGCCTACATTCTCGATGAGTCGGGCGACTTCGCAACCCGTTGCAATACTTCAATGGTCGGCTTAGAAAAGCTCGAAGATCCCGAAGAAATTAAGGATCTGAAGCAGTTGATTCAGCAGCACGTTGACTATACGGAGAGTGCGATCGGTGAACGAGTTCTCGCTGATTGGAATGCGATCGCCCCTAAGTTCGTGAAGGTAATGCCCAAGGATTACAAGCGGGTATTGCAAGCGATTAAGGAAGCCTTAGAAGATGGTTTGAATGGTGATGATGCCCTCAACGCTGCTTTTGAAGCTAATTCCCGCGATGTCGCCCGTATCGGTGGCAGTTAGAACTAGCTTTGGGGGGCGCAAGCCTCCCTACATTTATCTTCCACCCTTCCGAATCATTTTGAATCCATATGCATAGATATCGGCAAAGCCATATCGACTCTCTTTTTCTCGCCATTTAGCTAATCCTATATCGCTCAAAAAACCAGAAAAGTTATCAAAGTCAGGATATGAATCTAGATTGCTTTGTTGCCATACTGCATAAAGTTCTTCTTTGGTAGGCAATGCTGGAACACCTTCTAAAGATTCAAAAAATCTTTCTAAATCTGGATACTCTTGTCTAATTGCATCACAACGTTCTTCTGACGCTTTTTCTAGACCTTTTTCTAATGATGTGCCACGAATTAAACGATCAGATGGTGACTTTACTGATGCTTGCCCCTTGTAGTTGAGTTCATGCTCTTTTGCTCCTTGAAGTAATACACTTAAACTTCGAGGGAAAGTAGCACCACTTAAATCAGATAAACGTTCATAAACCCATCTATGAACATACTTAGCTTTAGTACCAGTTCTCCTACGCACACCCCAAAGTAAATCCAGTGCTTTGTTTAAATTTTCTTCAGTGGCAGTATCAATATTTTCAATAGGTGAAGTTATATCTACTAAATTTTTGAAGTCTCTTGATTGCATGGCTTGACGTAAGGCAAGGCGCAAGAAATCAACTCTTGTCCACTTTAGAAGAAGATCACGTCCATTGAAATGACTTTTATTATCAAAGTTTAAGCGATTCCAAATATCTTCACGTATGAAGACTTTAAATCTAACTGAGGTTAAACGACGAGCATCGCAAGACTGAATAAGTTGAAATAGACCAGTTAAAGCTTGCTCTCTCACCCCATCCTTCTCAGGAAAATCTTCATCTAAATCATCATACAAGATCCAAATAGTCTTATTTATCTGGATTTTTTGCTCATCAAATAAGTCTAGAGCATCTTTCACAATTAATCTAAGATTATCGTCGTTTGATAGTTGAATTAGTGCTTGAGTATGCTCAGATTGCCATTTTCCAATAGGTAGATTTGATAAAGTATCTCTCAAATTATTAAATTTCTCAACGTTATTTCCTCTAGCCAAATTTAACTGTCTAGACTGAAATAATCGAAGAATCAAATAAGCTCTCCACAAAGCTTCCCATGTTCCAATTTCTCCTAGCTGTCGATGGATAAATTGAAACTCATCCCTCGATGGACGGCTTTGATCAAATGTGCCATGACCAGAGAAAAAAGTTACAGCATCTAAACGACCAGAAGCTAATTCTTTAGCTTTTGGTTCATGATTTAGTAGAAGTGAGTATAACGCAGTCTTCCCTGTTCCTTTTCTTCCCTTAATAAGGCATGTGCTTTCATCTAAAAATTTTGAAAAATTAGCTGTTTTCTGAAATAAGTCAATAAGATTCGCCCTAGGATTAGCAGCATTTAAAGCTGGGAAGTTAAGGCTTTCAATTATTCCCCATCTTTCATTACTATCTTTGGTCGTCAAGATCTCGCCTAAACGAGTTTGGTTGTTATCTTCATCAATTAAATTAGCTATTCGATTGTAATAATCCAATAGTCCAGTTACAGGATAATGATCTGCTAGGGCGATAGGTGGAAGATAAGGAACTATAAATGGATCAGCAGTTTCATAATCAGATTCATTTGCTTGTTCCATATTTGGTTCATTTTCTATAACGTCTGACAATAACTTCCAAATTTCTGTAACTTTTCTCATACCAGTTTCACTCAGATCTGGAACAGGAGAAAAGACAAAATTGATTGATAACTTACCAAACGAATTAAGTGATTTTAGGACTAGATCAATCCCCTGTCGGTTTTGCTCATTAGGGAATAAGAATATAATTGCTTCATCCGCAGCTTGTAGCAGAGATAAAGCGCCCCATTCATTTATACCTGTTCTTGAATCCACCAAAATAACATCTGGCTTTAACTGCTCTTGGATTTCTCGCCTAAAAACTGTCCATAGAGTTTCACCATTATCAAGAATTGTAGCTGCCCGTAGATCATCAACCTTGGAAATATAGTCAAGACTTAAAGAACCCGCAGGAACAATAAAAAGTCTTCCCGTTGCGTCAGGTATCGTGACTTCACCAAATATTTTAGTAATTAAAACATTTGGCTCTACTCCTTCAGGTTGATAAGATCGCTCATAAAAATAATCGACAATCCCAAATTCAGGTGATGGATCTAAACGAAAAGCCGTACTTAATCCAGGTGCTTCCAAATCTAAATCAACAGCTACCACTTTCCGCCCTCGCATAGCTAAAATCCAAGCTACATGGGTTAAAGCTGTTGTTCTTCCTACGCCTCCTTTAAAAGAATAAAATGTTATTGTTCGAGGAGTACGAAGTTCAGGTTCTAAAGATGGGCTTTGATTTTGGGGATTTGCTGCCAATAAAGCTAAATCTTGCCAACTATTAATAGAATTTTCATTAGTAAGTGGAGGTGCTGATAAATTCAACGATCTGGCTTCTTCTACTGTGTATAAGGAAATAAAACCTTGAGATATTTTAAATTGGCTAAGAACCTCTTGGAGATGATCTCTGCGCTGTGAGAAAGATAATTCCTTAAAGCGATCACTTACAATCGTTAAATTCAAAAGTCCCGAAGTTGAAATATTTATTTCAGTCCATTCAACTGGGTTTTGTACATAAACATCTATAAGTTGATGCTTTAGCGACGCTTGCCAGACTTCCTGCATATCGATACCCTTAAAGTGTAGTAGATTGTTTTTGCAACCATCCGATAAGACTATTATATGCAGAATGCCATTCCTTGTAGTCTGTATCATTAAGTTCGTTGCTAGAATATCGCATATCTATGAAGTGTTGACTTGGTTTCTCAACTGTAACTAGCCAGTTCATAACTTGAGGAACTTTTTGAATCCTGTCACGTAGGCGATTATGTCTCTTTAACGCATCTTGAAAATCATGCCCAGGGTTTGTAATTGTGTGACCAGGATTATTAGAGTCATTTTTCCATTCTCTGTTTGCTCCTCTTGGTAATGTAGCTAAGATCATAGATTTTAATAGACACTCCACAGTAACACCGCCAAAGTGCATAGCAGCAACTTTTCGTGCTGATTGACAAAGTATTTCAGTATCTTGATGACGTTGGAAAAATGCAGATTGATAATCTTCCACTATATTAATAATTTCGTTTTTCAGGTTTGCATCTTGTAATTTTACGCGCAAAATGACAAAAAGTTGCAAACATTGAGTTTTTGAAATAAGGTTCAGTTAAACATTAAGGTTAGTGACGCAAAAATATAGATGATTTAGGCAATCGCTTTTTGATTGAGATGAGGGGCGATCGCTGTTTGGTTTGTTGAAGGGCGATCGCTTGTGTGGCGAAAGTAAGGATATTTGAGATTTGAGGCGATCGCTTTTTGATTGAGATTAGGGGCGATCGCTGTTTGATTTAGTTGGTTTGTTGAGGGGCGATCGCTTGTGTGGGGAGTGTGGATATTTTAGGCGATCGCTTTTTAATTGAGGTTGGGGGCGATCGCTGTTTGGTGTTGTTGGTTTATTGAGGGGCGATCGCTTTTGTGGTGAAAGTGTTGATGTTTTAGGCGATTGCTATTTGATTGAGATTGGGGCGATCGCTGTTTTAAGATTAGAATTGTTTCTGTTATCAACAAAAAACAATGCAACTATTTACCATCGGTCATACCAACCACAATATCAAAACCTTCATTGAGTTTCTGCAAAAGCATAATATTACGGCTTTGGCGGATGTGAGATCGCGTCCCTATACCCGCTACTTGCCTGATTATTGCCAAGCACAACTAAAAGATCATCTAGAAGCCAATAAAATCCGTTATGTATTTCTAGGATAAGAGCTAGCCGCAAGACCCGAAGATCAAAGTTGTTATGTAGAAGGCAAGGCAATTTATGAAAAAATTGCGGCTACAGATTTATTCACCGATGGCATTAGGCGCATTTTGAAAGGTATCAAGAGTCGTCATAAAATCGCGTTGATGTGTGCTGAAAAAGACCCTATGACCTGCCACCGCGCAATTTTGATTTGCCCTCAACTTAAAGAATATGACTTGAACATTCAACATATTAAGCCTGATGGTTCATTAGAATCTCATGCAGAATTGGAAGATCGTTTATTGATTAAACATGGATTTAAAGGAGTCATCCAGACATCTTTATTTGAAATGTCGCCTCACAGTGATCTAGATCATGAAGATCAACTTATGGAGGCATATAGAAAGCAGGGTGCAGAAATTGCCTATGTAGAAACCAAAGGAGAAGTTTATGCCTAGTTCGATTCAACTATTTACAATTGGCTTTACTCAAAAAAGTGCTGAACAATTTTTCGAGTCCCTAGCAAAATCAGGGATTAAAACTCTGATTGATACTAGTTGGACTTTGGACAAGATTGAAGCAAAGAAAGATCGGGATTAAGCGAAAAGGGATAATGATAGTTTCAACTTTCAACCGAAAACAAATCATCATCCCTAAACCCATTATGCCAACAATTGTCACAGA
>JBILGV010000058.1:0-30122 GCA_044350865.1 Pseudanabaena sp.
CACAGTAATAGCGATCGCCTTTAAAAAAGAGATTGTTGACGCGATCGCCTAAAACTCAAGACTCACAGTAATAGAGATCGCCTTTAAAAAATAGATTGTTAATACGATCGCCCCATAAATCACGACTTACAGTAATAGCGATCGCCTTAGAAAATAGATTGTTGATGCGATCGCTACGAAAAGTTATGGTTGTTCGATCCTTGAATTGGCGTTGTTATTTCGGCTAAAATACGTTAAAAAATAGGGAGTCTATATGCCAGAAGTCACAAGATTTTACGGGATAACTATCAAGTTCTTTTTTTTGGATCGCGCTTGACTTAAAGTAGAAATCTGTGGTATTTTTTTCATGCTAGATTAATTAAACAGTAATTTCACTAAAATAGTTACGCCCGTTAAGGGAAGTGAAGGAATCTTTTATGGTGATTAAAACAGGTCAAGCAGGTCGAGATGATGAAACAATGAGTCTTCAAGACATTTTGGTAACAGGGTATGAGTATGTGACAGAAAAATCTGCTGTGATGTTGGCAGAACGTAAACGCGCTAGTGAGATAGACTCATTTGCAATACCAAAAACATCAACCAAGTCTTTAACCAGAGCAGATGAATCCCTTTCTGAACTCAGAGAGATTCTAATAGAAAGTGGAAAGTGGTATGCGTTTAAAGATGAACATGACAAGCTCGACAAAGCATTAGAAAATATTAAAGATGTTAATAGCTCCTTGGAGGGCGGTGGAGGTCAAGAGCCACCAAATTGGTGGGAAAAGTTATTAAAAGCAATAAAAGAGTTTTTCAAAACACTCATAAAATTTATTCGCAAAATAATGACAAAAATAAAAAACCCAATTCTTAAAGCATGGAATATATTTTGGGAGCGAATGGTTGCAGAATTGGCTAGTTGGACTTTTGACCAGTTGATGAAGTGGTTTTTTGGACAATAAATACCTGAATAAATTAATGACAATAGTGTTATTTTATTGAGCTTATTTGGCGCTAATTTCAAAAGCAAATTCGGAGCGATAAAAGCACACATCAAACGCAAGAAAAAAGTTCATATGCCCTAGTATTAACGGTGCATATTTGTCTTGTGTCCAAGCAAAAGCTAAATCTACGGCAGGGAATTGCTCAACAGTGGCTTGCACAACTAAGGCACGGGCTTCAAATCGAGCTAGATTGCCGCCTAATGGCAAAGATAATCTTTGATTTTCCCAAACTGCACCCAATGCTAAACCCATTTCATAAGGCAAGACATTAACACTAGAGCCTGTGTCCAACAGCCCTGAAACACTCAATGATTGACTTTGATAAGTTAATGTTATTGGTAAATAAGGAAGAGTACTTAATGCTCCAAGACTGGGATCTACTTCAGTGAAAGCAAACCTTACTTTATTAGCCATGAGTCAATTCTTGTTTCTCTTTTAATGCTTGGGCTAGAATGCCAGCAGCCTCAAAAGAGTCATGTAAACCTTGTCTAGGCAAATCATCTTGAATAGATAGCGGTACAATTCCAGACTCCCTCAGCAACTCAGCTACAAGGAAATTAAGTAATAAGAGCTTATCGGAGTGAGACAATTGCCTTAACAGGGGCGCAAATTGAGTAGTTGTTAGCATAGATTTAAGAAAGCTACAGATTTTGATTTTTTGCACTCTATCTCAAAATAATATTATACATAAATTTTGCCTTGCTATAAAAATTTCACGACTTAGCAAAATAAGATGATTAAGGGAAATAGCGATAAAACTTTTTGCGATGCAAAACATGAGCAAAAATAATTGGAGTTTTAAGATCTCTAATAAACGCAGGAAGATATTCAGCCTTCATTCCTTCTCTAACTCCGCCAAAGCTTGCTCCAAACTCAAAGGCGTTTCATCTTTAACTTGCATCATTGCATTATAAAGCCCCTCGTCTTCAAGAGCTTCGAGAATACGTTCATAATCACGAAAATCAATAATTACCTTCAATACATTACCCTGAGTATTTGTCACTAATTCCTGAGCAAAAGGATATTCTTTAACATTCATAAATTTAATTTTTGAAACTACAGAATAGTCAAAATATTGTAACTTATCCCTAATTTTATTCGCAGGATAACGTAAATTCTCCTAGCGATCGCCCGCGATCTCACACCATCGGCGCAGAAAGCGCTTCTTCCAATGGTGCGCGTCCTAGACGCTCCTCTAGAATATTCATCACAGTACGCCCAAAATCGTCATCATCGCGTTTCCATGCTTCTAGACAGACTTCACCAAAGAAAGAACCTAGAGGCTCAGGATTCCAAAGTAACTTCTTGGCAGTCCAAGGCATCATACTCATGGGGTTATAGCCTTCCTTGAGAATGTTATTTTTGAAGGCATACTCTTCCAAATGGGTATGGGGTTGCAAGCCGATGAAGAAGATCGCAGGTTCCACTTTGTCAGCACCAAAAATAGATTCTAATTCACGGTGATAGGCGATCGTTTGGCGCACAGTTTCTAAGGTTTCATCGATGACATTAAAGGAATAATTAACAGATACTAATTCATTAAAACCTGCGGCTCTGAGATCGCGACAGTTTTGAAGAACCGATTTAAGATTATAGCCCATTCGCATTTTACGGACTAATTCTTGAGAGCCGCTAGTGATACCGATCTCGAAGTAACTCATGCCTGTCTCAACCATCAATTGACAGAGGTAAGGCGTGAGATTGTCCGCACGAATATAGGCAGCCCAATGGATATCGATCATTCCTGAAGCTTTGACCTTTTCGAGAAGTTCTACCGCATCGTCAATGAATTTCTTGGCAGGAATAAACTGAGCATCGGTAAACCAAAAATTGCGAACGCCGCGATCGTAGAGTATCCGCATTTCCTTGATCACTTCATCGGTCGGATTAATGCGAACTTGTTTACCTTCAATCACTGTATAAATGCAATAGCAGCAATTGTGGGGACAGCCGCGCTTGGTTTGGACACCAATATAGAAGTCCCGATCGCGAAAATAGTAATTAAAATCTTCCCAAATCGATTCGATATAGTCGTAGTTACAGGCACTTTTTTCGATTGGGGCGGGTTGCTCATGGATTAATCTAGGGCGAGGTGTGGTTTCGCCAATCACATAACAGCGATCGCTAGTAATTTCTCGACCTTGGACTAGGCGCTCTAGCAGCGATTCACCTTCCCCAACAGAAATAATCGTGCCTTTGGGTAAAACATTTCCTAACTGTTCATAAAACACGCTGACCGCACCACCACCGATCACGGCTTTAGCTTCAGGATGATAGCGCCGCGCCCGACTTAAACCGCGTTTGATTAACTGAGAATTGCGCCAAAGCTCAGTGTAGTAAGAGGTAAACAGCCGCAATCCATTCACCGCACCACGCAATTTTTTGACAGGATTTTTGGCATAGTAAAACTCAAAGGCATTTTGCAAGGGATTGCCGCCACGTCCGCCCACGGGTGCATAGATTTGAATATCCCGCCATGAAAATACTAATAGGTTAGGTTGAAACTTGTCGATCGCCCGATCTAGCGCCGTATAAAAATCAAGGGGTGGCACTGTGCCGAGATCAAAAATATTTTGCTGCACATGGGGCGCGACCTTATGAATGTGATCGGATAGGTAAACTACGCCAATGGGGAAAATTGGGTTACAGGGGAGACGGATATAGAGTAGGCGATCGTAACCCACGGATATCGCCTCTATACCTTGAGATTCGGGATTGGATAGGGAATTTACTATGGAATCTTTTATGGGGGCTGAAGTGGCGGACATAGGATTTAGCTCTGAATATTAAGTTATTTTTTATTATTTTTATTGTTTTGGAAACTGTCTCAAGGCTGAGTAGTCATGCACTAATAAACCTTTACATAACTTAATTATAGGCAATTTTAAAAATAGCTATGCAGTTTAAGCTTGTTTTTGGGGATTTTTTATACTTTTTATTATTTTCAGGCTTTAGAACATCATTGGCAAATGGCGATCGCCATTGCCCAAACACGGTTACTAGAGTCTGCTTCCCAAGATGGGAGTGATTTTCGTGACTGGCTCGTTTCTATTTCAGATTGAAGCGTCAAGTAAATTTCAACGCAGTTATAAACTTTTGCTCAAGCGTCACTATAAAGGCGATCGCCAAAAGGAAATTTTTATCAATGCGATCGGAGAACTCGTAAACCGCTTAGCTTCCGATCCTTATTTGTCTGAGGCTAATCCTGAACCGTTACCAAGAGGATTAGTGATATCTGATGACTGGAAATTTTATAAATTTAGGTTTCGTATGCCAAGTCTTGCGGGGGCATCTGGTCAGGGAAGACTGATGTATTTGGTCGAGATGGACGCAGTGGTCTAAGTGGAAAAGAACAAGTAATTAGAGCAAGTAATCAAGCGATCGCTACTATTTCGGAACTTCCCAAATCGCAATATTTTTATCTTGACTGCTACTAATTAACTTGTGTTGATCAGGGGTAATTACTAGAGACGTAACTAGATCGGTGTGACCGATGAGATTCCAGAGTAAAGCCCTTGTTTTGAGATTCCAAAAGCGAATGGAATTAGGACTGTCTTTACCGCCACTAAAGAGATAATTACCATCACTCGTAATCGCGATCGCCCCAATCGCATCTTCATGTCCAGATAGAATAAAAGCTTGTTTGCCCGTAGCAATATCCCAAACTCTAATCACATTATCATTACCGCCGCTAATCACCTGCTTGCCATCAGGCGTGATCAAAACTGAAGATATACCCGCACGAGAGACGGCGATCGTTGATAGGGTTTTACCAGTTTGGACATCCCAAATACGGATCGTCTTATCGCGACTAGCACTCGCCAATAACTTCCCATCGGCTGAAATCGCTAAGCTCAAAACTCTATCCGTATGCCCTGTAAGCGATCGCCTTAATTTCCCTGTGGAGATATGCCAAAGATTGATCGTCGAGTCATAGCTACCACTGGCTAATAGGTCTTGAGCAGGGGCGATCGCTAAATTATTCACCAAATTAGTATGACCGCTTAGGGTTTTGACCACTTTGCCTGTGGCGACATCGATGATTTTGATGTTTTTGTCCTGTCCCGCCGTGGCAATTTGCTGATTAGATAGAAATACAACAGCGCGAACCCATCCCCCCTGATCGCGAATTTCCCTAATCGGGATAGAACTATCGCCTTCTAATTGCCAAAGCTTCACCGTGCCATCATCACTAGCACTAGCGATCACTTTGCCGTTGGGACTAATTGCCACAGTCTGCACCGCGTCAGTATGTCCTTGCAAAAATCGGAGTGGATTTAAACGTTTCTGTTGAAAGGTTGGCAGTTCTATTTTTATTTCTTCAAAATCGCCAAGGGCGGAAACTTTGATCGCTGTACCAATGCTCAATCCTGCAATTAGAGCGACAACAACGGATAAACCTAAGACAATCTTAGAAGTTGGTCTTCGCGTGGATTCTTGGAGCGACTTCTTAATTGACTTGCGTTTTGTATTCTTCTTTCCATTAGATTTATCATTATTGGCAAGCTTATCAATCTGTTCGATATCCTTGATCACTTTTAAAATTGCTTTACCATTAATCGGGCGATCGCTGGGTTTACGCGCTATTAATACATCAACTAAATCCGCAAATTCTTCGGAAATCTCAGGGGCGTGAGATCGCCAGTCAAAGGTGTCCAGATCGGGCTTGTAGGTATCGAGGGGATACTTACCCGTGACTAAATGAATCATCGTGCAGCCAAGGGCATAGAAATCGGACTGAGTGACCGCAAATCCTTTTTCTTGTTCAGGCGCGGTATATCCGACGGAGCAGATACTGGTAACGCCTTGGACACCACCGATTTTAGCCAGATAAGTATGGGTCGCTTCGCGCACTGTTCCAAAATCAATCAGCACTAGCTGCCCTGAAGGTGACAGCATGATATTGGCGGGTTTAATATCGCGATGTAAAAAGCCTTTGCTATGCACCAGATCGAGAATTTCGATTAGCTGCCGTAACCATGCGATCGCCCGTTTTTGCGCGATCGGTTTGCCTTGACGTTGATTAATCCATTGCTCAAGGTTCAACCCTTCAATTTTTTGCATGATGATCCCATGCAACATCTTTCCTTCGGGAAGATCGTGATGTAAATATGTTTCAATCTTGGGGATACCCGCATGTTGAATCTGCCCCAGCACAAAAGCTTCTTGCTGAAATAGTTCAACCGCCTTGCTATCCTCATTTAGTTCTTGTTTAAGGATTTTTAAGATCTTGGGTTGCCCTGCGGGATTTTCCACTTCATAAATCAATCCAAACCCACCAGAGTCATTTAATAACTTGGTGACAGAATAACAGTTCTCAAGCAACAACTCCGCACCACAAGCGAGACAATTACGCGAAATATTGTTATTGGAATGTTCGGGATCGGTACAGACGGGATTAATACATAGACGCATGGCTTTTTATGGCTTCTTAAAGGGCTTTTTGAATAGCACTTTCAAATGACATTTCAAGGCGTACCCCATACTATAATCGAACTTCGCAGTTCAATTTATATCAAGCTCAATAAAAGTAAAAAGGTCACTAGATAATCTCTCTACTTTTAGAGTTAAATCATCCCATGCTCGAATACATCACAACCCTCTTCATCAACGCTGCCATCTTTGCTCTATTTAGCCTCGGACTTAATTTGCAATGGGGCTTTGCAGGCTTAGTTAACTTTGGTCATGTTGCATTTATGACCATCGGTGCATATACCACGGTGCTACTAACTCTCAATGGTGTGCCTTGGTTCTTAGCTCTACTCATCGCCGCCGCGATCGCAGGTTTACTGGGCATCATCATTGGCAGCACTGCCTTAAAACTACGCGAAGATTATTTGGGCATCGTCACCATTGGGGTGTCAGAGATGATTCGCCTGTTTGTAAATAACGAAGAATGGCTGACCAAAGGCACAAGGGGCGTACAGGATTTTCCATTGCCATTAGTTAACCTCGTTTCCCGCCAATATTATTCCTTTGTCCTCGCGGCGCTATTACTAGTCGTGGTGGTTGTGGTGTACTGGCGCTTAGAGTGGCTAGTGCGATCGCCTTGGGGACGTGTGCTGAAGGCAATTCGGGAAGATGAAGAGGTGGTCAAAGCTCTCGGTAAAAATGTGTTTTGGTACAAGTTACAGGCTTTTGCGATCGGTGGGGCGATCGGTGGTCTGGCGGGAGCATTTTACGCTTGGCAATTAACGACGGTTTATCCAGATAATTTCATATCTTTGCTCACTTTCCAAGCATGGACAATTATTGCGATCGGTGGCGCTGGTAATAATTTGGGTGTAATTTTAGGCGCGGTTATTTTTCAGGCTTATAATGCCCTGCCCAGATTTCTCCCCGAACAAATTCGTGCTGATGGCGGTAGATTTGAAGCAACTCAGCTAATTATGATTGGGCTTACCCTGATTTTATTGATGTTATGGCGACCACAAGGAATTTTAGGCAATAAAGACGAATTAACCTTAAATCGCTAGCTGAGCAGCGGTTTTTTGTTAGGAAAAGTCTACTGCTTCGTGCCATAACCTAATATACATACAATCTATAGGTGATTGTACATTAAATAGATATAAGTAGGTAGTTGCAATTAAATATATATAAAATGTGGGATGGGCATCTTGCCCGTCAACAGGCTTACAGCCTGTTCCACAGTCTGTTTTAAAACTTTTACTCTTCCTTTCTTTCGATCGATCGCCACCACCGACTAAGGGGGAAATAAATTACAGGCGACCATAAACTGCTTAAAATTGCCGAACTCAACGCAATTCTTTGTTGTAAAATCCAAACATTATCCATCTTTGCCCCCAAAAAAGTTAATTGCACCGCGTGCATCGTCTCCACAATCACCGCCATTCCAAACACAATTAAAGCGATCGAAATAAAATCTTCCTGCACATATTTTTGTTTTTGCAAAAGTGAGGTGATACCGCCAGCGATCACTAAACCTAAGACATGGGTTGGCGCAACTTTAAAATCAGCAACCGTCATCCCATCCTGCAAAAGTCCCAGTGCAGTTCCTGCCATCACCGACAAAAACACGGGACGATTCACACTCCATGTTACTAGCCAAATCAACAGCCAGTTGGGAGCCATTCCCATTAGAGTCATTCCTGGAATTCGGGTGTACATCCCTAAAATGCAAGCCAGCAGTGAACCAATAGTCACAGCCCAGTTTAAAACTTTGGTTGATAGCGAAATCTTGCGATCGATCATCTATAGCCTTTACGATTGGGAATTTAGTAAAACCATCATCGTCTGTAGGGGCGGGTTTAGCCGATGATTTGACCATGCACCGTAAGTTTATCAGCGAAACCCGCCCCCTACTTTTATATGTTATTTAATCTACGAGTCTTACTCACAATTTCTCTTGAAAAGGATATACCTTCACATATTCCAGCAAACCAAGTGGCGTAGAAAATTCCACGATCGCTTCAGGAGAAGGTTGTTTATCCAGATTGATCGACCTAATCCTACCAACAGGAATGTTTTCAGGATACAGCGTACTAAATTGCGAAGTATGCACGATATCGCCCACTTTTACATCAGGATCTCGTTCAAAAAATTCCAATATCGCCGTATTTTGGCTCTGTCCTTTCAGCATTCCCGTATAGCGGCTACGGCTAATTACCACTCCAACTTGACTATTGGGATCACTAACCAGCAAAATCTGACTACTATTTGGCGATACATAACTAACTCGCCCAACTAAGCCACCAGGACCAACAACTATAGAACCCGTCTTGACACCATCATTGCTACCTTTGCCAACCAAGATTTGATTCCACCAAGAATCAGCACCGCGACCAATTACCACTGCCCAAACACCAGCATCGGCATGATTTGCCTTTACTTGTAAAAGCTCTTTCATGCGTTGGTTTTGCGATTCCAACTCAGTCAAGCGATAGCGCAACTCGCGTGTTTCAGCATCTTGCAATAACTCCTGCTTCGAGATACTCGACTGAAAAGGGCGGCTCAAAAATTGATAGGTCTCCATGATTGCCACGCCCTGAGTTTGGCGAATCAACCAAGCTAAACCAATCCCAGTAGCAACAATAGCAGTCTGAAAGCTATAACGCTCCCACCAACTACGAATTGAGTCCATGAAAAACTTGCCTATATTGCCTATAAAGCCTATAAATTCTTCAAACGGCTGGTCAGTACACGACCAAGATTTTTGTAGTCTTCTAACACACGACCAGCGCCGATGACCACACAGTTGAGTGGTGCGGGGGCAATGTGCGTGACAATTCCTGTTTCGTGACTGATCAAGGTATCAATGCCATTGAGCAAAGCCCCACCACCTGCCAACATGATGCCGCGATCAATAATATCGGCAGCAAGTTCAGGCGGAGTCCGTTCTAGAGTCCGCTTCACGGCTTCAATGATTACCGATAGTGGCTCGCTCATACTTTCACGAATTTCGGAAGACTTGACGGTGACAGTACGCGGTAAGCCTGACAGTAGATGTAACCCTCTTACTTCCATCGAAGTTTCTTCTTTGATCGGATATGCCGAGCCAATCTTAATTTTAATCTCTTCAGAAGTACGTTCACCGACCACAAGGTTATGGACGGTTTTCATGTATTTCATGATCGCTTCGCTGAGTTCGTCACCTGCGACCCGCACAGATTCGCTCAAGACGATCCCTTGCAAACTCATGACTGCAACCTCAGTTGTGCCGCCGCCAATGTCGATGATCATATTGCCTGTTGCTTCAGTTACAGGCAAACCTGCACCGATCGCTGCGGCAATAGGTTCGTCAATGGGATAAACTTCACTCGCTCCAGCACGACGGGCGGCATCCATGACCGCACGCCATTCTACGCCTGTGACCCCACTAGGGATACCGATCGCAATGCGAGGATTAAATACACCCCTTTTGACTTTTTTAATAAAAGAGCGCAACATCAGTTCCGCCGAGTCAAAGTCAGCGATTACGCCATCTTTGAGAGGTCGGATGGCAACAATGTCGCCAGGAGTGCGCCCGATCATCTTATTAGCTTCATCGCCAACTGCATAAGCAGTTTTGTCTCGTTGATCGATCGCGACAACCGATGGCTCTTGCAGAACAATACCTTCGCCAGACACATAAATAAGTGTGTTGGCAGTACCGAGGTCAATGCCTATATCTTTGGTGAAACGGCGGAATAAACCCACGTCAAAACTCTTCCAGTGGTCAAACTAGCTATATCAATTTAACATTTTATTACAGTTGTTGTCATTTAGTTTAGTTTTCTTGCTATTTATATGAATTCAGGGGCTTTACAGGTTTTTTCGCATCCGTCTTGGTGTGAGGAATACCTAATTTTGGGGTTTGCGATATGATTGATGTTAAGTAAAAATTATTAACAATTATTATTATTCAATGAGTGATTGGCTAGAACATACCGTCCAGACTGAGGTAAATATTCCCGTAGAATATGCGTGGTCGTTGTGGTCAGACTTGCAAGCCATGCCCCGTTGGATGAAGTGGATTGACTCGGTGGTGATTACAGATGATCCTGAAATCTCAGCTTGGAAACTTGGTACGAGTGGGTTGACCTTCACTTGGAAGTCGCGGATTCTCAAGCAAATTCCTAACCAAATTATGCAGTGGGAGTCGATTGGTGGTTTACCTAATCGTGGCGCGGTGCGCTTTTATGGTCGCCCCAATAATGTGACAATCGTGAAATTAAGCATTGCTTATGCCATTCCTGCGATCGGGCAGATCATGGACAATTTGTTTTTAGGGCAAGTGGTTGAGTCTACCTTGCAAGCCGATTTGGAAAGATTTCGGATTTATGCTGAAAAAGAATTTACTACAACCTAAATTAGAAACTTTGCTTCGCAAAGTTTCTAATTTAAAAAATCGATCGCTGACCTTCAGGGCTAACACCGATAATGGTGAGTTGACAATCTAAAACTGAAAAGCCATGCTTGTCGGCAACTTTTTTGCTGATGGCGAGAATCTGATCATTTTTAAACTCGATAACTCGATTAGTTTTGACGCAGACTAAATGGTGATGATGATGGGGTTTAGGCTGATTAATTTCATAATGTTTATGATCTTCTGTGAGTTCTAATTCCCGCAAGATCCCCATCCTTGCCATCATCTTCACCGTCCGATAAATGGTCGAAAGACTAATATTTTCACCTTGTTTTTTCAGATGTTCGTAGAGATCCTCGGCGCTGAGATGTTCGCCTTCGGGTAATGTCTGAAATGTATTTAAGATGACCTCACGCTGCGGTGTCATCCGACAACCTTTTAAATTAAGTTCCGCCTTGAGCGCTTCAGGTGAATAGGTGGTCTCCGCAGAAGTCATGGGATTATCAATAACGCTTGCTTCTTGAGAATAGCATAAAAAACGATGCTCCCAAAAATCAAAAGAGGACTTACGCATTGACAAAACTTTAACCTATGCGTTGGGCAATTTAGCGTCAAATTTATGTCAAAATTGCAAGGTGTAAATCTTGAATATTATGAAACTTTTTAAAAATAGTGTTTTTGCATTATTTGCAACGGTAACACTTGGTTCTAGCAGTCTAAGTCTTGCTCAGATTGCTTTTGCTGATACTCACGACTCAATGGTAGTCGCTTCAAGTGTCAAAGTTCCTGTTGTCAATAGAGCGATTACCGAGGCTGAAGTATTGTCTGCTCAGAAATCGTGGGGGGATGCATTGGTTTTAATTTCCACAACTTATGAGATGAATGGTAAAGAGTCAGCAAAAGCATTGGCTGAAAAAGTCATTGATGAAGCTTACGGATACCAGTTTGGGGTCGTCCTTTTCAAGCCAACACTTACTGTCGCTCCACAGACATTCCGCACAACCCGTGCAGGAGCTTTAGCATATTTTGTGGGAGATGATCCTGCTTTCCCAATGGATAAGGGATTTGCCTTGAATGGATGGCGCAAAGTAGAAATTAAGAATGCAGCAGTCTTCATTTCTGGTAATACGGCTACCTCGATGGGCAATGTGCTTATTACCGATAAAAACGGTAAGACCACTACTGTAGACAAGACTTGGCAGTTCTTCAAAGATGATAACGGTAAGCTCCGAATTATTCTTCATCACTCTTCGCTACCTTATACAGGTAAGTAAGTAGCTGGTTGCAATTAAATATAAAATGTGTGGAACGGGCATCTTGCCCGTCAACAGGCTAGAAGCCAGTTTCACTATCGGTGTAGTTTCGGCAGTGCTGTCCATACTTTATGTTATGGTTATCAGCCTATCTCATAAATAAGTACTAGCCATGCCATCGTTGCCTCGTGCGATTATTCATCGGAAAAAAGTCGATGCGGTTCAGCGTTTTCATCCTTGGATTTTTTCGGGTGCGATCGCCAAGCTGCAAGGTGATGTCAAAGATGGCGATTTGGTGGAAGCCTATAGTGAAGATGGCAAGTTTTTAGCTCTTGGATTGTGGGGGCTTGGTAGCATTGCTATTAAGGTGTTGTCCTTTCAACCTGTAGAGACGATTCAACAATTGCTACGCGATCGCCTTAGCCAAGCATACCGACTTAGAAAACAATTGGGCTTAATCGGTAGCAACGAAACAAATTGCTATCGGTTGATTAATTCTGAAGGTGATGGTTTACCCAGTTTAATTATCGATATTTATGGGGATACGGCGGTTTTGCAATGTCATTCCTTCGGTACATATCGCTATCGGATGGAAATTGCTGAGGCTTTGATCGAACTTTATGAAGGTCGCTTAGTGGCTGTATATGACAAAAGTGCAGCGACATTATCGCGTAAATCCCAATCTCAATCGCAGGATGGTCTATTGATTGGCGATCACGCTAGTGATAGTGCCGAAGTTCTGGAATATGGACATCGATTTATTGTTGATTGGGAAAGGGGACAAAAAACAGGTTTTTTCTTGGATCAGCGTGAGAATCGTCGCCTATTTGGACAATATGCCCAAGGTAAAAAGGTTTTAAATACTTTCTGCTATTCAGGCGGATTTTCAGTTTATGCAGTAGCGGCGGGGGCGCGGCAAGTACATTCAGTCGATAGCTCAGTGAAAGCAATGGAATGGACAGATCGCAATATTGCCGCTAATTTTGATGCTGCTCAGCAAGCTACGCATACTTCATTTACAGGTGATGTGTTTGATTTCCTAAAGCAATGCGATCAAGACTATGAGGCGATCGTCCTTGATCCGCCTGCCTTTGCCAAGAGTCTATCGGCGCGACATTCGGCAATGCAAGCTTATAAGCGCTTAAATTTACAGGCGCTTTCTAAAATTAAAAGTGGCGGTTTATTGTTTACTTTCTCCTGTTCTCAAGTCGTAAATGTGGAGAATTTTACGGGCGCGGTGACAGCAGCAGCGATCGAGTCGGGACGAACTATTCAAGTTTTGCATCATCTCACCCATCCTGCCGATCATCCCACCAGTATTTTTCATGCTGAGGGCGCTTATCTCAAGGGTTTAGTTGTAAGTGTGATTTGAACTATGCTGCAATTTTTTGAGTTTGAAGCCGAATTTGTTGATTCCCTGCGCTGCATTCCCATGCAAGTGCGCTACAAACTCGATACCTGTGGCATCAAACTCAAGCTTCAGCATTGGCATAGTTTCTCGACATCACAACGTCAAACATTAATCGATTTGCCTTGCCACACAGCCGATGAAATTCAAATCTATCGCGAAAATTTGCGATCGCAGGTTTTTCAAAATCTCAATACATATCCAAATGATCTGCCTATTGATGCAAATCCTGCATGGCTCCAATTAGAATCTATTCCTAGCTGTGTTTTAGAGCAGTTGCAAGAATTAGAAATAGCGATCGCCCTATCACAATGGCAAAAACTCACGCCGTTACAAAGATTTGCACTAATCAAACTCAGCAGATCCGATCACGAAAACAATAATTTCTTACCTGCCTTACGAGAATTTGGACTTGTCACATAAAAAAGGTTAAGGCGGCGCTGAGCGCCGCCTTAACTTAACAAAAAAGGGAGCGCATCGCGCTCCCTTTTTTCTAGGAAAGTTGGCTCAAACGATAGCCAACACCATGAATCGTTTCAATCAAGTTGTGAGGAGCATTAGCGCCCTTCAACTTGTTACGCAGACTCTTGATTGTGGCATTGATCGTATCTTCTCTAGGTGGATCAGTAAGCGACCAAACATGCTCGACAATCGTGATTCGCTTGAGAACTTGACGACCGTGATGAAGCAACAACTCTAAAATGTTGTACTCCTTCGGTGTCAAATGCACAGACAGTCCCGCATAGGAAACCTCATGCATACCTGGATCAAGTTGTAATTCCCCCCAACGCAAGACAGTGGGTTCTGCAATCTGGGCGCGGCGAGACAAAGCTCGAATCCGAGCCATCAACTCAGGCGGATCGATGGGTTTAACGAGATAATCGTCAGCCCCCGCATCCAAGCCCTGAACTTTGTCAGAACTCAAATCTAGAGCCGTCACCATCAAAATCGGAACATTGTTGCTATGAGCGCGCAAGCGACGACATAGGTTAATGCCATCAAGCTTGGGCAACATGACATCTAGCAAGACTAGGTTATAGTCGTCAGCCTGAGATTTCTCCCAGCCTTCCTCACCATCTCTTGCGATATCCACAACACAGTGCTGACTGCTTAACGTTTCCGCTAACGCATCAGCTAAATTCGCATCATCTTCTACTAATAGAATTCTCATTGGCTCGAGCAAATCTTAATTATTTAAGCTTTGATAGTTACTTGTACTTGAGTATATGTTATAAAGTGTCACTTTTCAGTTCCATGAAAAACACGAACTTTTCGGCGATCAATAAACATCGATACAAATCTATCATGATTACATCATATCCGATATGAATAAGATTTTTTCGCGTATGCAAAATTTAAAAAATTCAAAAGTCAAAAAATGGAACCCACGCAGAATAAAAAACAGAACCCCAAGAAGCTGATTCGCCCGCGAAGTGGGCGAATCAGCTTTGTTGGGTTTTATATTTAATTGCGCCTAGCTACTTACTAAGTTAAATTGAGTCAAGAAATATTTGTTAAAACTCTTTTTCAGAAACTGTTCTTAAACCATGACCGCCACTTTATCGACCTTTAACACAAGTGCATCTCAAGCTATTTTCGCCGCCGCCAAAAACTTGATGCCAGGGGGCGTAAGCTCTCCCGTCCGCGCTTTTAAATCTGTTGGCGGTGAGCCAATCGTGTTCGATCGCGTCAGTGGCGCGTATGCATGGGACATCGATGGAAACCAGTACATTGACTATGTTGGTTCATGGGGACCAGCGATCGTCGGACATTCCCATCCCGAAGTCATCGAAGCATTACATAAGGCTCTCGAAAAAGGCACAAGCTTTGGTGCGCCCTGTGTCCTTGAAAATACTCTTGCCGAAATGGTGATTGAAGCCGTTCCCAGTGTCGAGATGGTGCGCTTTGTCAACTCTGGTACGGAAGCCTGTATGTCGGTATTGCGCCTGATGAGAGCCTTTACAGGTCGTGACAAAATCATCAAGTTTGAAGGCTGCTACCACGGTCACGCCGATATGTTCTTAGTCAAGGCAGGATCTGGTGTGGCGACTCTTGGTTTGCCTGATTCCCCTGGTGTGCCTAAATCTACGACCGCCAATACCCTCAATGCTCCCTACAACGATCTCGAAGCGGTTAAGGCTCTATTTGCGGAAAATCCTGACCAAATCTCTGGTGTAATCATCGAGCCAGTAGTTGGTAATGCTGGCTGTATTGTACCGAAAGAAGGTTTTTTACAAGGTTTGAAAGATCTTTGTCACGCCAATGGTGCTTTGCTGGTATTTGATGAAGTGATGACAGGATTTCGTCTTTCCTATGGTGGCGCTCAAGCTCGTTTTGGTGTTACTCCCGATCTCACGACAATGGGTAAAGTGATCGGTGGTGGTTTACCTGTAGGAGCCTATGGTGGACGTAAAGACATTATGTCGATGGTCGCTCCTGCGGGACCAATGTATCAGGCAGGTACTTTGTCGGGTAATCCTCTGGCAATGACGGCTGGGATTAAAACGATGGAAATCCTGAAACGGGAAGGCTCGTACGAATATCTAGAACAGATCACGAAGAAATTAGCCGATGGTATGTTGGCGATCGCCCATGAAACAGGACATGCCGCTACGGGTAATGTCGTGGGTGCAATGTTCTGTATGTTTTTTACAAATCAGCAAGTTTATAACTACGAAGACGCTAAAACTAGCGACACCGCTAAATTTGCTAAATTCCACCGAGGAATGCTAGAGCATGGTGTGTACCTTGCCCCTTCGCAGTTTGAGGCTGGTTTCACATCTCTCGCACACACTGATGATGATGTAGCCGCCACTTTAGCCGCAGCGCGTGCTGTTCTATCAGCCATTTAATTAATTATTAGTGCGCGGCTCCGCCGCGCACTAATAATTATTCACTTTCAAAATTCATTTACAATACGTTTACAATAATCTATATAATTTTTCTAGGTTTGTCTGCTAGCGAACTACTGTAGTACTCGCTGGTTATCTAGAATGTCAAAGCATTGAACTGCACCCTACATAAATCCGATGCTGACAGAAAACTCAACAGCCCCCTCAAACATTAGTTCCAAATCTAACAATGGCAATTACAATGGGGCGATCGCGCCAATTCCGTTGCCAGTGGCGAGAGCCGATTACTACATGAGCTTACATAAGGAGCTAGATCATCTGGAAGAGATGGTGCTAGATAGTTCTTTACGTTTGATGGGACATACGGTCATTGATGAAGAAAAACTCTGTCAGCAAATCGATCGCGTAAGGCTGTCTGTACCTGAATCGATCGCTAAAGCTGAAGAGATTCTCACCTATAAACAAGATTTAATAGCTGAAGCTCAGCAATATGTTGAAGATTTAATTAAATCCGCCGAGTTACAAGCAAGTCAGCTTTTGGAGGAATCGGTAATTATCCGTCAAGCTGAGCAGGAAGCAAATCAAATTCGCCGTGAACTGCAAACTGAGTGTGAACAGATTCGCGCTCAAACTATCAATGAAGTTAATCAAATGCGTCGTCAAGCGCAAAAAGATCTCGATGGTTTGCATCAAAGAGTAACAGGCGAAGTGCAGGATATGCAGCGTGGGGCAGACGAATATAGCGATCGCGTTTTGGGCAATCTGGAATCACAATTAATCGACATGATTAAAATTGTCCAAAATGGGCGCAAAGAACTAAGGCTTTAAAAATTCATTGCCATAAAAACTTTGACTAGGGGCGCTTTGTACCTTTTTTGCCTGTATAGGGGTTAATGTTGCCAATAGTTGACCAGTTATCTTTTTTGGTTTTATTAGGGGCAGTTCGAGCATGAGACTTAACATTGGTCACGTTCGATTTAGGGTTTTTAGGTCTATTTTTCTTACGACTTGCCAGAGCAGTGTCAATGAAAAGCCCTGAAGATATTAGAGTCGCTAGGGCGATCACAAAGATTTTCATTATGATTTTCACCAAGGTGTAACACACTTTGATTATAGTACATTAATCATGTTCAAACCTAAAAGCTATGCCATGTTTTTGATTGCATAGCGATCAAAAATGCATCCATATAGCTAACAAGAGAGTTATTTAAGCAACGCCATTCTTTTTAAACCATTCCTGTAATCGTTTCCATCCATCTTCAGCATCTGTTTGACGGTAAGAGGGACGGTAATCGGCATGAAAGGCATGGGGAGCTTCGGGATAGACGATGATTTCCGAGTTGGTGCTGCAACCTGTGAGGCGATCGCGCATCTGCTCGACTGTATCCAATGAGATGCCCGTATCTTTGCCACCATAGAGTCCCAACACAGGTACTTGTAAATTCTTGGCAATATCAACAGGATGTTTTGGAGTGAGTGTTGTCGATTCACCAACTAACCTTCCATACCAAGCCACACCCGCTTTGACATTGTAGTTGTGGGCGGCATAGAGCCATGTAATCCGCCCGCCCCAGCAAAAGCCTGTAATCCCCAGTTTTTGAGTATCGCCTTTAGATGATTTACCAGCCCAAGCCACGGTAGCATCAAGGTCGGATAGTACTTGAGCATCAGGTACTTTGCTAACAATTTGGCGAATCTGAACGATCTCGGTGAGTTTAGAAACATCGCCTTGACGGTAAAACATTTCTGGGGCGATCGCGAGATAACCTAATTTGGCTAAACGACGGCATACATCTTGAATATAGGCATGAACGCCAAAAATTTCTTGAATAACGAGAATTACTGGGAAATTGGAGCCGATCGCAGGTTGCGCTCTATAAGCAGGAATTGTGCCGTCGCTAACGGGAATTTTTACTTCACCAGCGACTAGCCCTCGGCTACTGGTGGTGACTGTTTTTGCAGAGATTGGCTGCACAGCGATCGCAAAGCCAGCCGTCAGGCTACTAACCGCAATAAATTCGCGTCGAGTGAGTTTTGACATGGGTTTTGATATTGATGTAATTAGAGGTGGAACAGGCTTCTAGCCTGTTGACGGGCAAGATGCCCATCCCACGACATATTAATAATTAACCCGTTTCAACGGGTTTAAGCTTTCAGCCCGTAATTTATTACAGGGCTAATCATAAATCTTAAGCAATTTTAACTGGGGTTTTGAGACTTTGAATTTCATAAATGGCTGGCTCAAGGAGCGAAACCCCTGTCATCTCCGCAGGTTGGGCAATCTGCAAAATCTCCAAAATCGTCGGCGCAATATCAGCGAGACGACCACCCTCAGGCTTGAGTTTGACATCTGCACCATGTCCATAAATCTTGCGACCCTCACCCTCTACCAAAATAAATGGCACAGGATTACTAGAGTGCGCCGTCCAAGCATTTCCATGCTCATCCCACATATACTCAGCATTACCATGATCAGCAGTAATTAAAGCTGTACCACCCGCATTGGCAATGCTAGCCAATAGGTTTCCCAAACATCGATCAACATGACTAAGCGCCTTGACCGTAGCATCAAAATTACCAGTATGTCCCACCATGTCAGGGTTAGCATAATTGATCACGATCAATGAGTAAATGCCCTTAGCGATCGCTTCAGATGCAATCTTTGTCACCTCAACCGCAGACATTTCGGGCTGTTGATCATAGGTAGATACACGCGGACTGTTTACCAATACGCGATCGTCACCTTCACTAGCTTCTTCCAGACCACCATCAAAGAAATAGGTGACATGGGCATATTTCTCCGTTTCGGCTAGACGTAACTGCTTGAGTCCATGACTAGCCACAACAGGACCAAGTAAATTGGTCAAATTTTGCGGTGTGAAGGCTACAGGCACGGGCAGAGAACTGTCGTACTGCGTAAATGTGGCATAGGCGAGTGGGTCAATGCGATCGCGTTCAAAGCCTGTAAAGTTTTCGGCAACTAAAGCTTGGGTGATCTCACGAGAGCGATCGGGACGGAAATTAAAACAAATTACGCCATCACCAGCAGCGATCGCGCCAGAGGCAATGCGGGTAGGCGAGACAAATTCATCGGTAATTTTTTCAGCGTAGGCTGCTTCTAGCAAATCTGTCGCCGATGTGAACTCGCTAGTAATTTGATCATTTGTTAAGACTTCATAGGCTTTTTGAACGCGATCCCAGCGTTTATCACGATCCATCACAAAGTAGCGACCGCTAACAGTGACAATCCGTCCAACCCCAATTTTGTCGATATGAGCTTGGAGTTGTTTTACAAAGTTGATCCCCGAATGGGATAGGGTATCGCGACCATCGGTGACGACATGTACACATACATCGGCGATCGCTTGAGATTTGGCCAAGTCTAACAAGCCCAACAAATGATCGATATGGGAATGCACACCGCCATCGGAGCAAAGCCCTAGAAGATGCAGTTTACCTTGGTTAGCTCTGACTTTTTCGCATACACCAACCAAAACAGAGTTAGATAGTAATGAACCATCATCGACGGCATCAGAAATTCTGACTAATTCTTGGGGAACGACACGACCTGCACCAATGTTTAAATGACCAACCTCTGAGTTGCCCATTTGCCCCTTTGGTAAGCCAACATCTTTGCCTGAGGCTTGGAGGAGAGTTTTTGGGTAAGTCATCCACAGGCTATCCATGACGGGAGTATTTGCTGCGGCGATCGCATTACCCTCGGTTTCTTCTCTATATCCCCAGCCGTCTAAAATGATCAGAACCAGTGGAGAAACAGACCCCGTTTGCATAAAAGATAGTTCCTTGTTAAGTACAGGTTCACTCGTCACTTGGCAATCATACCATCAGAGCAAATTTACGGATTATTTTAACAATACTTGGCAATTAGCGCGATCGCAATGGTCAGACTAAACTTACGCAAAATTTTATTTTTAGTCAGTTTATTTCTATCCCTTCGCCACTAACCAAGACTGTAAATCAGCCAAATTACTAAAATCTAAAAGCGCCTCACTCAAATCCTCAAGCACAGTCAAAGACAACCCCGAAATCGCAACCCTTATCTCCTCAGGCAAATCACCAAACCGCTTAGTCAAAATTCGCACAACAAGATTAATTGCTTCTTGCTCGCGCCCTTGCTCACGTCCTTTCATAAGCCCTTGCTCACGTCCTTGCTCGCGTCCCTTCAAAAGCCCGCGCATAAGCCCTTGCTTTATTCCTTTAGCTTTAATCTCTCTATAAACTCTTGTTTCTTGTAATGTAATACCCAGCATAGTTTCTACCTCCTGTTGACTTAAACTTTCAAACCTGTAAACCATGATTGTCGTCACCATTTCTATTATGGCGCGACTTGATGGTTGCTCGGAAATATTTCTTTCTAGTAAATACCTTGCTTCAGTTGGCGCTTGGCTTTCGTCAACTGTAGTCAAGACCATCAGCGCCACCCATATTGGCAATTGGCGGATATTGCCTAACTCACTTAAATATATGCGATGAACGCGATCGCCATTGAGTAAGTCTTCATAGGGATGAATCTTGCTTTGTTCTGTCGATCGCGATGGATAAATTACAACTGCTTGCCAGTCACTAAAGCGATCGCGATTACGATAAAAATATAATAAAGATTCCGCAAATACTCTTTCGTAAAGCTGTTCGTCTTTTTGGAACTGTACTTCACAAAAGTAGACAACGCCTTCGACTTCATTAGGCAAAAATACGCCATCAATCTCGAATTTTGGCTCCTTGACTGCTACGGAATCAAAGCGATATGTATCAGCATTCGGTGGAGGCGATGGCAAGAGTTGAAATAATAGGGGCGGAAATTGCTGAAATAACTTATAAAATATGGAATCTCGCCGCATGAGATATTTCCTCTAAATTTGTTTAACTTCTTGCTGGGCATTTTTAATCGTAATCTGGCGATCGTCTCAAGGATAATTACCATCGCTCAAATGTATGATAAATAGGCTGTACTGGAAATTTCCCTGACGAATGGCGTTAATAGTTCAAAAATATGGTGGCTCCTCCGTAGCCGATGCCGATCGCATTAAAGCAGTGCGCGATCGCATTAAGCGGACAGTTGAGGCGGGCAATCAAGTCGTCGTCGTGGTTTCGGCGATGGGTAAAACTACCGATGGGCTTGTGGCTCTGGCAGAATCAGTCTCGGCAACTCATACGAAAACCCTTGCAGAAATCACGGCGAAGGAGCGCGAAACCGATTTGTTGTTGGCAACGGGTGAGCAGATCACGATCGCTTTATTAAGCATGGCATTACAAGCAGTGGGGCAACCTGCGATCGCCATGAATGGTACACAGGTAAGGGTAGTTACCGAGCCAATTCATACTCGCGCAAGAATTTTATATGTAGAACCCGATCAAATTAAAGCGGCGCTGGATCTCGGTAAAGTCGTGGTGATTGCAGGTTTTCAGGGTGTAGCCATTGATGAAAAAACGGGATTGCCGACTACGGAAGTGACAACTTTAGGGCGTGGCGGCTCGGATACCTCGGCAGTGGCGATCGCGGCGGCGATTAATGCCGATATTTGTGAAATTTATACCGATGTGCCAGGGATTTTAACCACCGATCCCCGCATTGTTCCCAAGGCGCAGTTGCTTGCGGAAATTACTTGTGACGAAATGCTAGAACTGGCAAGTTTAGGCGCAAAAGTTTTGCATCCGCGATCAGTGGAGATTGCGCGTAACTTTGGCGTAAAAATGTGCGTGCGATCGAGTTGGCTTGATGACGCAGGAACCGTAATTACGTCCCCACGCATCGGCACAGGCAACCTCAATACCCTTGAAGTGAATCGCTTTGTGGAAAATGCTTCCATTGATTACGATCAAGTCAAGATTGCCCTCTTGCAAATACCCGATCGCCCAGGGATCGCCTCACAACTATTTAAATCCCTTGCGGATCAGGGCATTAATGTTGATTTGATTATCCAAGCGGTGCAAGAAACTGAGGGTGTCAACGATATCGCCTTCACGATTCCCAAAGATCAATTGCAATTGGCAGAAGTCGTCACCCGTAGCCTCGAAATTGGTGCAAGTTTAGTAACCGTTGATTCTAATGTTGCCAAAATCAGCATTATTGGCGTGGGGATGATCGGTAGAGCAGGTGTTGCGGCGCAAATGTTTGCGACCCTGGCTTCCAAGGGGATCAACATTCAAATGATCTCCACCTCAGAAATAAAGATTAGTTGTGTGATTGCCGCAACCGATGGGGAAGCAGCGATCGCCGCCGTAAAAGCTGCTTTTGATGTACCAGTCCAAACACAATTCTTAATTGCGATTAGTGACGATGGTGCTAATCCCGCCGTGCGTGGTGTGGCGCTTGATCGCAATCGCGCCCGTATCGCCGTTCAGAAAGTTCCCGATCATCCAGGGATGGCGGCAAAAATCTTTGAACAGTTGTCCAATCAAAATATTAGTTTGGACATGATCATCCAGTCGCAATCCGATCATGGTGTTAACGAAATCGCCTTTACGGTGGCGATCGCCGATCTCACTAAAGCCGAAACTGCACTCAAACAAGTCGCGGAAACTTTAGGCTATGGTGAAGTGTCATGTGATGGTGACATTAGCAAAATCAGTATTGTTGGTTCGGGAATGATCCATCAGTCTGGCATTGCCGCCCGCATGTTTAGCGCCCTTGCCGATGCAGGCATAAATATTGAGATGATTGCTACATCCGAGATTAAAGTTAGCTGTGTCGTGCGCGATCATCATGCAGAACAAGCTCTGAAGGTGATTCATCAAGAATTTAATCTGTCAGGCGATCGGGCGATCGAAGTTCCCAGTGCGCTCAAAACTTAGAAAAGACACTACGAACTGCCGCCTTTTTTGAAACAGGCTCTAAGATAAATACATACCCGCGAGCATTTCTATGTCATCTGATAATTCCAGCGATCGCGCTAATAATTCCTCCTCTAATCCTCCCCCCGATCCTAAGCAAGCCCCACCTGTGCCTGAAAAACAAAGCTCGGTCAGGGATTTCTTTGCTGAGAATGTACCCACAGTCGCAGTGGCGATTTTATTGGCGGTGGGGGTGCGGATATTTATTGCTGAACCACGCTTTATTCCTTCAAGCTCGATGGAGCCGACTTTATTAATCGACGATCGCCTAATTATCGATAAGATATCCTTTCGTTGGCGCAAACCCGAACGCGGCGAGATTGTCGTATTCAATCCCCCAAATAATCCTGTTGTACCTGATGCCACTAAGGTCTATATCAAGCGGGTGATTGGTTTACCAGGCGATCGCATTAGTATTCATGATGGCAAAGTATTTATTAATGATGCACCTTTAAACGAGCCGTATATTGCCGCGCCGCCAAATTACACTTTACCGACTCAAGACGATGCTCTCTGCCCCAATTGCTTTCGTCCTGCCAATGTCCAATCTGGTAAAGACACTCCATATTTCACCGTGCCAAGTGGTAATTATTGGGTAATGGGTGATAACCGCAATAACAGTCTTGATTCCCACGCATGGGGTTTTATGCCAGAGGAGAATCTGGTAGGACGGGCGATGTTCCGTTACTGGCCCTTTGATAGTCGTGCTGGTAATTTAAACGTTCCGAAATATTAAATTAGCCCCTCACCCCAGCCCTCTCCCGCAGGAGAGGGAGCAAGAAGTAAATACCAATCACCCCAGCCCTCTCCCGCAGGAGAGGGAGCAAGAAGTAAATACCAATAAATATTAATTTCATGTCTACAGAAAGTAAGCTCGATCCGCAAGTCTCCGTTAAACCTTGGTGGCAACAACATGGAGAAACCATTCGTATTTTTGTTGTCGCCCTTGCGATCGCTTTCCTGTTACGGACATTTATTGTCGAGCCGCGCTTTATTCCCTCTGGTTCGATGGAACCAACTTTGCAAGTAGGCGATCGCATTCTCGTTGATAAAATCTCTCAACTTTGGCAAGCACCCCAACGCGGCGATATGCTGATTTTCTATCCACCTGCTTCTCCTGCGATCGAGGATACGAGCAAAGCATACATTAAGCGTTTAATTGGCATCGAAGGCGATCGTATTGCGATCCAAAATGGAAGAGTCTATCGCAATGGGGTGGCTTTAGATGAATCCTATATTGCGGAAGTTCCCAATTACAGAATGCGCGAGGTAACGGTTCCCAAAGGTTATTACTGGATGATGGGCGACAATCGCAATCACAGTAATGATTCTCATATTTGGGGATTTTTACCAAAAGAGAATGTGATCGGTAAGGCGACTATTAGGTTTTTCCCTTTTGGCGATCGGTTGGGTGAAATTACAAAAAATGAAAGATGAATATGATTTTTCTGACTCGGTTCAGAATCCATACTCTAACAAACTGAAAAAGTATATTACAATTCAGATTGAAGAGGAGATAGTTGATTATTTCAAAACTCTATCTGAAGAGACGGGAATTCCTTATCAAAGTCTCATCAATCTGTACCTTCGTGACTGTATGCGATCGCAGAAAAAATTATCGCTAGAATGGGTGTAAGAACAAATGAGTCGTTGTGCTTGTTGTTTAGTAAAACTTTAACGAGATGTGATCGCAAATTATTAAGCGGTCACTGTGTAACAAATTATTAAAGCGGATATACAGCTATGAGGTTTCATCACTTCACAAGTATTTTAATCACTAGTCTGTTGTACTACGCTGTCTATTGGGATGCGAAAGTAGGATTACTGGTAAGGCTAACTGATGCACTATTTATGATTATTTCTTTTACATTGCCATTAATGCTGATTTCTAGTTGGGAAGATTTAGTCAGGCTTAGGTATTCAGCACCAGCACTTTTTCTAGTGGGGTTACTTATTTTCTCTTTATTAGTGCCTCACACCGATCCGAACTATAATGTGGACGAAGATGGATTCATTGCCGTATTTCCTTCGGCGTTGATCTTTTTTATAACTTTGATTTTTGCTCAGATACTTTTAAACCTTTTTATCACTTGGGTTAGGGAAATGATAAGAATTTAAAATTTAAAATTTCCTAGATCTAGATTTTCTGAAACAAGGAGTGCGGAAGTATTAAGTGAATTTGAATATGATACCTGTAGATAGAGTAAACCTACTTGTATTAAAAGATAACAATTCGATAGGAGTGGGCTAGTAAAAGTGCGATCGCCAATCTAGTAAAATGCTTTCACAAAATGCAACATATCCTATTAAAAATAGAAGAGAGATCGCCGATTCAAACTTGAAATGCAACAGGTTCTGATGAAGCAAAGAATACGGCGTTGTTATATTGAAATGCAACATATCCTAATTTATTTGAACAAAAGCGATCGCAGAAAATCTGAATGTTAAAATACTAATAAATATACTCAAGAAAACCCATGACGTTAACCCTTAACCTACCATCAGAAGTTGAGGAATATCTCTTACAAGAAGCCAATCAAAAGGGGCTTTCCATTGAATCTGTGACATTGGAGTTATTAACTAGCTTTATTCTTTTAAGACAAAAACAAACTAAAGCAGTTAACCTAATCCAGTCTTGGATCGATGATGAAGATATTGAGGAACAGCAAGAGACGGGTCAATATTTGATTTGTGCATTGGATGAGGATCGTCTCAGCGATCGTAAATTATTCCCAGTTGAAATGAAGGGTGTAACTTGGTGAGTCGTATCATAGTTTTAGATTCGGGTCCACTTGGTCTAATCACCAATCCAAAGCTCTCTCCTGAGAGCGTGGCTTGCGCTCAGTGGCTACAAACTCACATCACAGCAGGAAGTCGGATTATCATTCCAGAGATTGCAGATTATGAGGTTCGTCGTGAGTTGTTACGAGCAAACAAGGTTAAAGGGCTTTCTCGTCTAGATGATTTAGCCAAGTTGGTTGAGTATTTACCGATTGAAACGGTTGCAATGCGTCAAGCTGCAAAACTTTGGGCGCAAGCTCGTCAGCAAGGGCAACCCACATCGGCAGATAAAACGATTGATGGCGATATGATTTTGGTGGCTCAAGCTATGACGCTTGGAGTTAAAGATGTTGTAATTGCGACAACAAATATAGGACATCTATCAAGATTTATCACCGCCGAGTTGTGGCAAAATATCGCTATTGATTGAAATTTAGTTAGTTATTTGGATTGAAGACTATGGGTTGGCTGTTGTAATTTCAAAGCAAAAAAGCTAAAATCTAGCTAATTAACTTAGTGATCGTTGCTAAAACACTATGACTGCCTTTCCTGATTTCGCGGCGCATGGTTATCAAGTTATCAAAGAGTTGGGGCATAACTTGGAGGGGGGCAGGTTTACCTATCTTGCCAAACGCCTTGCCGATCATGTTGACGTTGTAATTAAGCAGTTTCAATTTTCTAAGGGTTCGGGGTGGGATGGGTTTAGAGCGATCGAGCGCGAGATCCAAAGCTTGCAGGGTTTAAATCATCGCGGTATTCCCAAATATTTAGACAAATTCGAGACGGATAGCGGCTATTGCTTAGTTACGGAATATTTTCCTGCGGATACTTTGGCGGTGGGGCGGAGTTTTACGCCTGACCAAATTAAGCAAATTACGGTGCAGCTTTTAGAAATCTTGGTATATCTGCAAGAGCGAATGCCGCCAGTTATTCACCGTGATGTTAAGCCTGAGAATATTCTGGTGGACGATAATCTCAATGTTTACCTAATTGATTTTGGTTTTGCGCGGGTGGGTAGTGGCAGTGTGGCGATGAGTAGCGCGGCGGCGGGGACGTTTGGCTTTATGGCTCCCGAACAAATCCGCAATCTCAAGTTAACTAATGCCTCTGATCTCTATGGTTTGGGTTTGACGTTAATCTGTTTGATTGGGGCGATCCGTTCTACAGATATTGGTAATTACATCGATTTCAGTAATCAACTAGATCGCAGCAAAATCGATCCGAAGTTGAAGGGATGCAGTTTAACCTTTGTGAAGTGGTTAGATCAAATGGTTGCTCCCGATCCGGGTAAGCGTTTTGCTGATGCAACGATTGCATTGGAGGCTTTGAAGCCTTTGTATGTGGTGCGTATACCTGAAGTCAAATTTTTCAAAGATGGTAAGGAGTTTGATCCAAGTAAAGATGTTTTGGAATTTAAGGCGACTAAGTTAGGTGAAAAGCTGACACAGACAATTACAATTGTTAATCCCATTCCTGAAACTTTTCTGGAAGGTCGTTTACAAGTCGCTCCTCATCGAAATGATCCAGCGCATACACCTGATAACCACTCTTGGATCTCACTTGACAAGAGGAAATTTGAAGGCAATAGTATTCACTGTAAAATTACAGTTGACACCAATAAATTAAGGTCTAATGCAGAAGGAACAAGAGAAGTGTTAGTATTTGCAAATTCTTCCTTGGGTTCACATTCAATATCTATCAAGGTCAAGACTCCCCCTAAATCAACTTATCCTTTACTAAAAATCAACTGGACAACACTCCTATTAATTCTTTCATTTTTGATTCCTGTCAGTTTTGAATGCATTTTAAACATAGTTTTGCCAATTGTTGTGGCTAGTTGGAATTGGCCATCTATGTGTATGGCTAACGAATGCTTAGGTAGAATTTTGTGGAATATTCTTATCTCATTCGGTATAATGATATTCGTGTATGCGATAGTTTTGATAATCATTGTATTATTTTATATGGCTCTGTATGGAATAATTATTACAACGATTGTGATACCATTCTGGCTCTTATTCAAAGTTTTTAGTATCGTCACAGATGATATCGCATTGCAAGATTATTGGAAATTCCCATATACACTTCTACCATCAGAAACCGCTGTGTTAGGGATACTTTTAGGAAGTTTTTATATACAGCCACTAAAAAAAATCTTCTCTTTTATTCCATTTCAAGATAATAACTTCAATTGGGTATCAGCAATACTTAAAGGAACGGATACGAAACAAATTATATTAATTGGAATTTTCTTATTAGGAATACCATTTATCGGAACTATTGCTTTACGTCCGATTAAAAAATTTGTTGAAAACAGCAGAAATGAAGAACACTTGATTAAGCCATGAGTCTAAAATTATGGAAGACATTCTTCAACAAATTAGAGAATCAGCAACTACCTCTTCTCACCTTCACAAGGGGGGCTGGGGGGGATCACATCCTAAACCACATGCTCCATTTCCCCAACCACAGAGTACACACAAAACTCTCTGACTACGTTTCAAAGATTAGATCCCCCTCAATCCCCCTTGCAAAGGGGGAAGAAGAGAAAGAAAAAGAATTTAATTCTCCCCCCTTCACAAGGGGGGCTGGGGGGGATCAATGACACTTAAAACCAGCAACCTCCATCTCCCCTATAACCCCGACCTCACCACCAGAGCCAAAGAACTGCGTCAAAATATGACACCCGCAGAAAGAAAACTTTGGCATAAATATTTAAAAAATTTCCAATTTAGAGTTCTACGACAAAGACCAATTGACCATTTCATCGTTGACTTCTACTGTCCTAGCCTCAAACTAGTTATTGAAGTTGATGGAGAGAGTCACTATACAGATGACGGGCAAGCCTATGATCAAGAAAGAACACAACGGTTAGAAGGTTATGGAATCAAGGTTATTCGGTTTACTAATCGACAGGTTTTAGATAATTTTGAGAAGGTGTGTGAGGAGATAGAGAGGATGATCCCCCCCAGCCCCCCTTGAGAAGGGGGGAGAAGAGATAATTTGGAATCTATAGAATGTAGAATTCATCTTATCCATTTATCAGTAAATCTCTATGCCGAAAAAAATTCGAGAACTAAAAAGTATGCTGAAAAAAGCAGGATTTACCTACCGTTCCGCCAAAGGCAGTCATACAATCTGGGAACATCCCAAAATAACTGACAAAATTACACTTTGTGGAGGTGATGGCGATGACGCACCACGATATTTGGAAAAAAGAGTTTTGCAAGACTTAAAAAAACTAAAGGAGAACGAACAATGAACTACCACTACAGCATGACTATTCAATGGTCAGAAGAAGACAACCTATTTTTGGTCACATTGCCAGAATTTACAGACGTAATGCAACCATGCACGCATGGTAAAACCTATATCGAAGCCGTAAATAATGCTCAAGATTTGATTGATTCATTGATTGAAATTTATCAAGAAGATGGTCAGCCAGTCCCACAACCACGAATTTTACTAGCAGCTTAAAAATGGAATGTATTTACTGCAAAGGTCACATGGAGAAAAAGACCGTACCGTTTAGCATTCAGAAAAATGGTTACTACTTACATTGGGATGCAATTCCTGCCTTTGTTTGCGATCAATGCGGTGAGATGTATTTTGCTGAACATGAAGTGGATGTTATCCAATCAGCCATTTCCGAATTGGATCGCAAAAATGCTGAGTTTTACACACCTGACAAAGAAGCTGCGTAAACAATTTCTTTAGATGTAAGTTTTTATAGTTAAAAAATAGAAGAGAGATTTATGTCAGTTACTAATGAATCCCTGTTATCAAGAATTACTTGCGATCGCAATATTTTAGGTGGTAAGCCAATAATTCGTGGCATGAGAATTTCAGTGGCGATGATTTTGGAACTTTTATCTAAGGGAGCAGCGATGCAAGAAATTTTGGAAGATTATCCAGACTTAGAACTTGCTGATATTTATGCGGCGTTGCTATATTGAAATGCAACATATCCTAATTTATTTGAAAAAAAGCGATCGCTTAAGGGCATCTCTAAAAATAGGTATAGACATGGCAAGGGGTTAGAGGAATTAGAATAGATAAATGTTACAATAACTAAGAGATAGAAGAGGTTAGGAATCAATGCAGGAAAGGCAGACAAATATTTTTGATTTTGAAAATTACGAAGTAAAGCACAGCAGCTAAAAAATTCACTCTAGAATTAAACAAAATCAT
>JBILGV010000059.1:0-30061 GCA_044350865.1 Pseudanabaena sp.
TTGGCGCTTTTCCCAATGAAACTAGTTGTTTAACTGTTTTTTGGCTTGTTGTTGAGCGTGATCATGCTAAACACGACCGTAGATCTTCCGCGAATAATTCATGACACTAACGGAATTTCCATGAATTTGGTGATCATTCCCGCAGGTGGTGCTGCCGAGCCACATTTTCATCGTGATTACGAAACTGCGATTTATTTAGTTAAAGGGAAGGTAGAAACTCGATATGGCAAAGGTTTGAGCCAATCCGTGATCAATGAAGCAGGAGATTTTCTGTATATTCCCGCAGGTGTTCCCCATCAACCCCATAATCTCAGTGACACGGAACCTGCCCATGCGATCGTTTCTCGGAATGATCCCAATGAACAGGAAAATGTCGTTCTTTACGATCCCCAAGTTTATACAAATAAGCTATAGAAATCAGATTAGATGTTAATTATTCTGTTATGTGAAAGGGATAAAAAGAACTTGATTTTCATATTCTTCAGGCTCGCTACAACAGATAAATAGTTCTAAATCATCAATGATCCTACCAATCGGCGCTGTTGCAATCACTTCAACAACTCCAGCCATAGGTAATCCTTTACTGACACGCTCGTATGCATACATCGTAATAGTTGCTACGTCATGGGTGAGCAAGATACGCCCCTCTTTCGCTGCCCATTCCAAAATAAGTGGATCATCAGTATTCCTGAGTCCTACGTCTTGGACACGAACTAAATCTATTTCAGGCAAGCGTCTCATTAAACCACGCAATATAGCCCCGTTAAAATTTTCGTCAGTTAGAAGGCGCATTTTACCTCGATTGTGCCTGACGAGAAAGCAAGCGCTGTCTTAGATCGACTAAGTTGTGTTTTTGAGTAAGTTGTTGTCTGAGTTGTTGAGATTTTTGATTGCGCTGCTCCAAATAACTGTCAATTTCCTGACGATGGTTTAGATAATAAGCAATGCTAGTGTATATGTCTTCTAAGCGAAGAACTGAATACTGAATAGCGATTTCTTCAGGAGTGGAACCATTGTGGTATGTAGCAAGTAAGCTATCTAAAGTTACTCGACTCGAACCTATACGGATACCTCCCACTTCGTCCCAACGAAACGGTGGAGAGGTTACTTGGAACTTGGCTGGGGCGCTCATTAGGGACATATTGCACCTGAGGTTAACTTTAAAAACATTGTAGCAAGATGATTCTTTTCTATAAAGTAATTAGCTCTTTCATTTCTCTGATCGCTCGATCTAAGCCGACAAGTACTGCTCGACTAATGATGCTATGTCCAATATTCAACTCCTCCATACCCGCAATTTGCGCGATCGCACGGGTATTCCAATAGGTTAAGCCATGCCCCGAATTTAATCGTAGTCCTGACTTAATCGCTAACTCACCACCATCAGACAATACTTTAAGCTCTCGTTTAAGCTCTTCTTCGTTTTTAGCATTGGCATAAGTCCCTGTGTGCAACTCAATAAATTTTGCCCCCGTTTTTGCGGAAGCTTCTATTTGCTTGGCTTCAGCATCGATAAACAAACTGACAGGTATCCCCGCGTTCTGCAATTGATGGACAAACTTACCTAAGCGATCGCCTTGAGCCTTGACGTTTAAACCACCTTCGGTAGTGATTTCTTCGCGGCGTTCAGGCACAAGGGTAATATAGTCGGGCTTCACATCGAGGGCGATCGCTACCATTTCAGGAGTAGCCGCCATTTCTAGATTTAGTCTGGTACGAACAGTTTGCCTGAGTAATCGCACATCACGTTCTTGAATATGACGACGATCTTCACGCAAATGTACGGTGATGCCATCGGCTCCTGCTAGCTCAGCGATCACAGCAGCAGCAACAGGGTCTGGTTCAACACCTCGCCTAGCTTGGCGGATAGTCGCAATGTGATCAATATTCACTCCTAGCGTAGGCAAAGTTTTCTCCTGAATGACTGTAATGGCGGTAAAAAATATCTACAGAAATATTTATGTCTTTAAATACTTTACCTCAATTCGTAATCTAATGAGGTATGCGAAAGTTTTTTTCGCCTTACAGTTTCAAGTTTCATAAAAATATTTGCCAAAATACAGTCTATTGGGGCTGCAATCAGTTTCAAACAAAGCTTAAAAAGATCTCGCGATCGCTAAATGCCCTTTTTAAACTTTTCTAGGAGTTGCTAGACAAAATCAAACTAATTCGCGTAGGATCATAAGCCTCTAAAAAATTTCCAAGCCCCATGAACTCCGACAAAATGAAACTGCTCGTCGCTGAAGCAGTTGTAGCCCTAACGCCCACCTTTACCAAAATCGATCTGCAAGTAAAAGACAACCTCGAACGGGTTTTACAAGCTTTTCGCGATCGCCGTGTGGGAGCGCATCATTTTGCGAGTGTGTCAGGTTATGGACATGGGGATATGGGGCGCGATGTTCTGGATGAAGTTTTTGCACAGGTAATGGGCGCAGAGTCCGCCGCCGTGCGTGTTCAGTTTGTTTCGGGAACCCATGCGATCGCCTGTTGTTTATTTGGAATTTTGCGTCCCCTTGATGAGCTTTTATCGGTAGTCGGAGCGCCCTACGACACCCTCGAAGAAGTAATTGGCTATCCGCTCACCTCTGACAGTCAGGGAACAGCTTATTCAGGATCGCTCAAGGATTTTGGAATTACCTATCGTCAAGTAGAACTGACAGCACAGGGTGGCGTAAATTGGGAAGCCTTAGCAACGGCGGTCAAACCCCAAACCCGTATGGTGCTAATCCAGCGCTCCTGCGGCTATGCATGGCGAGAAAGTTTATCCATTGCCGATATCGAGAGAATTATCAAATTAGTCAAACAACAAAATCCCAACACGGTTTGTTTTGTAGATAATTGCTATGGTGAATTTATTAGCGATCGCGAACCAACCGCCGTGGGAGCAGACATTATTGCAGGATCTCTGATCAAAAATCCTGGAGGAACGATCGCTACCGCAGGTGGCTATGTCGCAGGTAAAGCCGAATATGTGGAACTCGCCGCCCAACGCCTCACCGCTCCTGGGATTGGACGCGAAGGCGGCGCAACCTTTGACTTGAATCGATTACTCTTTCAGGGATTATTTCTTGCGCCCCAGATGGTGGGTGAAGCCATGAAAAGCAGTCAACTCGCCGCCTATGTATTTGACCGATTAGGTTACGAAGTGAAGCCCAAACCCTTTGAATCACGTCGCGATATTATTCAAGCAATTCAACTAGGAAGTCCCGAAAAACTGATCGAATTCTGTCGTAATCTCCAACGATTTTCGCCGATTGATTCCTATGTCGATCCGATTCCTGGGGGAATGCCTGGTTATGTCAGTCAATTAGTGATGGCGGGTGGTACTTTTATTGATGGCAGTACCTTGGAACTGTCGGCTGATGGTCCTCTGCGCGAGCCTTATACGGTATTTTTGCAAGGTGGTACGCATTGGACACATTTAGCGATCGCCCTTGAAAACTTTAAACTTGAAAAATCTTAAACTTGAAAAACCTTAAACCTGAAAAATTGTAAATTATTGAACCATAAACGCTTGGCTATTGATCAAAAGCTCTAATGCTAAGTTAGGCTTGAGTGGTTTAGAAAATAAATAACCCTGCCCATAGCATTTTGCCAAAGAATTGCTAAATAAATCTCTAACTACGGCTAATTCTGAATAGGTTTCTATTCCCTCAACGACAATAGTTTTTCCTAAAGAAAAAGCCAATGAACCAATTGCTTTAACAATTATCCACTCCTTATTGGCAATAAAAGATCGATCTATCTTGAGAACATCAATAGGAAAATCAGTTAGCCGCCGTAGTGATGAATATCCTGTCCCGAAATCATCAATACAAAACTGAATTCCTAACTCTTTTAGTTTGCAAACAGTTTCTAATGTTTGATCGCGATCACCAATCATTGTATTCTCCGTGATTTCGATTTTTAGACAATGAGGTGCGATTTTATATTTATTTAAAACTATGCAAATTTGATCTACAAAATCAAATTGCGAAAGTTGTTTGGTTGAGACATTGATACTCATTGTTAAATCTCGATATTTAGATGAAGATTTTTGCCAAACCTGTAATTTTTTACAAGCATTTTCGATTACCCATTGACCAATTGAATAAATTAAATCTGTAGTTTCTACGATATCAATAAATTCAACAGGACTAACTATCCCTCTTTCGGGATGTTGCCATCGAATTAAAGCTTCAAACCCATTAATGAAACCATTTTCTAGACTAACAATTGGTTGATACAACAACAATAATTGTTCTTGGTTAATGGCTATCTGTAACTGATTATATAAGTCCCAATTAAACCCGATCAGATAAGAAATCTCTTTTTGAAGATTAATATTTTGACTTTCTAATAGTTTCGTTTGTTCCATCAGTTGTGATCGTAAGGAACTTATGCGTAGGTGAGTCTCTACCCTTGCTAATAATTCAACTAAATGAAATGGCTTATGGATAAAATCAATTCCACCAACAGCAAAAGCCTCAATTTTTTCGGCGACACTATCAACCGCACTAATAAAGATTATAGGAATTTCTTTGGTTAAAAAATTATTTTTCAGCTTAGTACAAACTTCATATCCATCCATCTCTGGTATTTTTACATCTAACAAAATCAGATTAGGCTGATGGGTTATAGCTAGATCAATAGCACTCATTCCATTTGTCGTAGATAAGACCTCATAGCCTTGGTTCGACAACATAACTGAAAGAAGCAATAAATTATATTGAGTGTCATCAACAATAAGAACAGTAATTTTATTTTTAGCCATTAGAAATTGATTACTTATAGTTGTGGCAAGAGGTGTCTAATCATACTTCAAAAATATAGCGGACCAAAATTTTTGTGATAATTTGATAGGTTGTAGTGGTCTATTACTTAATAATTAATGGCAATCATTATGCGATGAAAATTGATTTGGCGATCGCCTGTACCCGATTCTGTAGTATCTTGATTGAGACTTGGCGCTCTGAATATATATTGAAAATCGCGATATATTCTGATACCTCACAAAATCTTAGGCTTATTTTATACCCATGTCGAAGTCATCTGGAATCAACAAATCTACCCAACAACAAAAATCGGCGATGTTGATGTACATTGCGATCGGTACTGCTGTGGTCGCGGCAGGGATAGGAGGGACTTACCTATATTTTACCCAGCGATCGCAATCAATTAAGGGGATGTTGGGGGCTGTAGCCGCGATTCCCCAAGAAGCACAGGTGGTGATGGCGTTTAATACTAAATCTGAGCCTTGGAATAAATTGGCTCAATTTGGCACACCTGCTTCACAAAAGTTGATCAGTGATGGGCTGAACAAATCCCCTCTAAATTCATTGTTAGTTCAAAGCAAGACCGAGTATAGTCGCGACGTGCAGCCTTGGTTAGAAGGTTATGTCATTACCGCCCTAGTTCCCAATAAAGCCCAGCCCCAAGCCCCTGCGGCGACTTTAGTAATTGCCCCCACCCGTGATAGTGGCAAATCCAATGCATTTTTGGTAAAATATCGTGATGCATTGACGCAGCAAGGGGCAAAATTTACGCCCAGTATCTACAAGGATGTGACCTATTATGAATCGCCTTCGGCAAGTCCAAACAATAGCGTGGTGACTGCCGATATCGGTGGACAGTATGTAGCGATCGCCACCAGTGCTGCTTTGATTGAACAGGCGATCGATACCTATAAAGGTACTAATCCGTCCCTAGCCAAAAAGCCGATTTTTGCCAAGATTTATGGCTCTAAACCTGCTGGTCAAACTTTAGACCGAGAAGATTCATTATTGCAGGTCTATCTTGATGGTGAAGTAGCTTTAGAATTTATTGGCTCGCAGGCAAAACTCAACCTCAACGAAGCTGCGATCGCTCAATCTAAAAGAGAACTAGATGCGATGACTCTTACTGGTGGAACTCAGAAGGAAGGACTGCGTTTTGAGATCAATACCTATCTCAAGAATGATAATCCTAATCCCCTTGCGAATAATGAAGCCAAGGTTCTGAGTCTATTGCCACAGGAGACTTTTTTATTAGTTTCAGGCGTGAATCTGTATCAGTCGTGGCTATCCCTAGTCAGTCAAGCTAAAGGAAATGCGAGTTCTGCTCAACTGGTCGATCAAATTCGTAAAGGTGTCAAAGATAGTACGAAACTTGACCTTGATCAAGATATTTTGCAATGGATGAATGGCGAATTTGCGATCGCAGCTATACCAAATAATCAAGGTATTTTGGCGAATCCTGGATTTGGATTTGTGGCGATCGCCCAAGCTAGTGATCAAAATGCCGCTAAAACCTCCCTCGAAAAAATTGACAAGGCGGCGCAATCTTCCTCACTGGGTTTGTTACCAAAGGGTGTAGATCTTAAGCCGAAACAAATTGGGGATAAGTCGGTAGTTACTTGGGCGATCGGTAATACAACCGTAGCGACTCGCGGTAATTTGGACAACAATTTTGTATTTTGGTCAATGGGCGATCTTGCCGATACATTAGTTCCCAAACCTGCGCGTAATTTACCTGAGAGCAGTTCTTTCCAAATTTTAACCACAGGTATTCCCAAATCCAACGGTGGTTATTTCTTTCTGAATATGACGACAGCACTCTCCCTTGCCGATCGCCTTTTACCACCCGAAGTCAAGTCTAATCCGAGTTTTACAGAAATTCGCTCAGTACTGGATGCGATCAATGGAATTGCGGTGACTTCCACCAATGTCGATGCCAAGACAACACGCTTAGATCTCTTGTTCACCCTGAAGCCCACACCTGGTAATTAGATGATGAGAAAGCTTATCTTTACGGTACAAACCGCGACAGCTTAATTGGCTGCACGATATTGAACTTGAGAAAATAGTGAAAATGGCATTGTTTATGTCTCCTTATGCAGGAAATGAGGTTTAACTTACGGCATATTCTGTAAACTGTCGCATGAATGGAGAATGAAAACCGATGACAATATCTTGATTTGGCACTCCTTTCTTTACTAATTCTTCAGCAAAATCAATTTCTGTACCGTTGTATTGCAGCCAGATTTTACCTTGTCTGATATCAAAATGGAGAACACAACCATAAATGCGGTGATCATTCTCCCATCCAACATTAACGATTTGGTAGTGATCATGTTCTGTATCAAAAATTAATTCGCGATCGACATCGTTTCGCCTGTAGTCGTCATGAGCATATTCTTTGATGACATTTTTAACGATTTCACGATATTTACTTAGTTTTTCCATTGTTCTATCTCCTCTTTATTTGGATTATAAACAATCAATTTAATGTTTTGAGTTTTGATCACCAGTTGAATTAGTTCCAATTTGAAAAATGTTTCGTAGGTTATATTGGGAACGGCTAAATACATTATGCGTTCTGGTTCTTTTTGGCTTAGAGCAGTTCGATAGTTGATAAATTGACCTAATGCTTTGTGAAATTCCGAAATGGCAGAACTGCCGATAAAACTCTTAATTTCGACTGCAATTTTCTTGCCTTCCCTTTCAGCCGCAATTAATTTTTCGGCAGCTAAGTCAATATAGATTTCTACCCCACCGAAATCTAAATATAAAGGATCACTTGTAATTTTCCATCCTTCTTTTTCTAGTCCTATCTTGACTGTATTATGGAAAATATCTTTGGCTGGCATATATACAATTTATTATTTTTATTAATGATTTATTTTATCAAAAATTTATGACACGGCTTCGGGTGCAGAATTATTTTTACCTTTAGGCTTCCAGTTTCCAGTCTGGCGGTAATTCGATACTTATCTTGATATCTATTGTCCCCGAATTTTGATCAAAATTCATAATGCTTAACTTAACAAACTGTTCTAATTCTTTTTCTGCTGTACTGGGTGATTGAGAGAAAGACCTTAACCGATACCCTTCTGTTTCGCTCCAATGGGGAATGCTATGACGATGACCTGTATTTTGTTCAGGACTATCCGATACATTAGTAATTTTTTTGAAATATTTGTACAGGGTTTTGCATAAATAAACTTCTACACCCTTGGGGCTTTTGACTAAGTTTCTGGCAATCTCTGTGGGCGTATATCCACAAAGCAAACCTCGCAAATAAAGTCTTTCAGTCGCATTTAAACCTTTACGAGAGTTGGGTGCTATTTCTTGTTTAACCTGACTAAAGCGATCGTAGATCTTTTCCAGATCCCAGTAATATTGTGCTTCAAGAAATATTTTTTCTTCGTCAATCATAGTTTTAAGTAAAGTACTAGCTTGTGACTAGCAATATTTATAGTATATGCTAGGTAAAGTTTACCAAAAAGTTAGGCTATTGTTATACAAAATTCAAAATATTTTAAATATTTATGGCAAGCAATCAACGCGACTCCAACTAGCCTGATTTGGAAAAAGAAGCAATGTATTGGGTTTTTAATGCCAGAAATAGGTAGAAATGTTCAATTAATTGAGGTTTATAATCCCAAGCGTCGTAAAATGGTACTGCCTAAATGTGATTGGCTTTTTCTACACACTACGGCTCGTAACTTTGCGGAAATAGTTAATTCATTGGATAAAGCAGGATATGTAATTGGTGATATCAAGCCACAAAATATATTAGTTGATAACCAAGCGCTTGTATCTGTAGTAGATACGGATTCATTTCAAGTCAGAAGCGGAAATACTGTTTACCGATGCCATGTTGCGACAGAAGGGTTTACTCCGCCAGAATTGCTTGGTGTAGATACTTCAAATATTACACAGACTGTTTATCATGATCGCTATCGCATCGCTTTAATTATCTATCACCTATTATTCACAAGGCATCCTTTTGATGAAGGAACATGGACTTTAGGAGATTCCCCATCGCAAGTAGAATTAATGAAACAAGGTACATGGCTATATGACCATGTAAATTCACTAGGCTTAGGTTTATTGCAATCTCATAAAGTTATAATTCCTCTACGAGTTATTCATCCGAAGCTTCAAGAATTATTTAAAAGGTGTTTTAACGATGGTCATAAAGACGCAACTCAAAGACCATCAGCCGAAGAATGGAGCGCGGCTTTAAAATTAGCGATCAATGATCTGACATCTTGTGGAAAAGTCGATACTCATAAATACAGTAGAACTTATGGTAAGTGTTATTGGTGTGAAAGAAAACTACTGTTGAACATAGATATTTTTCAAGGTGAAACGCCCAAACCTAAAATCAAACCACAACCAATCAAAGGAAAAACTGTATTTAATCCAACCTCACCACCACCCAGTGTAGGAACTCCAACGGTCTCGCCACCAGCACCAGTATCGCCACCAGTACCTCAGCGCCCAACACCTCAGCGCCCAACACCTGACACAAAAACGAAAAAAATAATTGGTGGAATTCTTTTAAGTGCTGGTGTAATTTGCTGTTTCGCTACACCTAGCGGTTGGATCGCTGGTATCTTTTTCGGAATTATAGGATTTAGCCTTTTTTTCGATTAATTTCTTAAATATTTTTTGAAAATTAGGAATAGATTCTAAGTTTGGTTGTAGGGCGATCGCTTTCAAATTATGGCGGCAAATATTGAAGCGGCGATCGCAACACCAAACACAGATACCCGTATCCGCTAAGTTATGGATGTAATAACCACGATCGCTGAATTGGCTGCACGATCGCCTGTACTAGTGGTGAAAGTTTGGCAATATCCTTTAAGCCCTGTTCCGTTTGAATATTAATTCCCTGTCGGTAAATGCTGTAGCCTTTGGTGCGTGCCACCCTAATTCCACAATAGTATTTCGGATCTAGCCCTTGAGCAGTTAATTTTTCGCGCCAGAGAGTAAGGCTTTCCTGTTGTTGAATATCATCAAGATGGGAAATATCCGTAGCGCGGAACAAATCTCGATCTAGAAAACGGCGACATAAATCCGCAAGAATAGAATCACGATCATCACGCCATCGATGAATATGATATGCAAAAATAACGTCATCGGAAGCGAGATATTCCTCACAGGTAAGGGTTTGCGGATCTTGAGTTAGCCAAGCCCTAATGGTGCGATCGCAAAATATTTCTGCTGTACCGATTAAAAATTTAGCGCGGCGAAAAATTCTTTCTAATAAAAACCTTGCTGCTAAGTTTTTGGCATGGTTATAAACCTGTAAATACATAAAATAGCGCACCGTCAAATAATGCTCGATCGCTACGATCCCCTTGCGACCAATTACCAAGTTTTGGGAGATCGGATCGAAACGAAATGCTAATAAAATGCGATCGAGATCTAGTTGTCCATATTTTGCGCCCGTAAAATAACCATCACGCTGCAAATAATCAAGGCGATCGCAATCGATTTGACTAGAAATTAGTTGATAAATAAATGGGACTGGATATTGTTTGGTAAATACTCTTTCTAAATCAACAATTAAATCGGTGGAAAATCGATTGAGAATCTCCGCAATTTTGCTGAACTTTAATAATCGTAAAGTCCATATTTCATGATTACTGCCAAAGACTTCTTCGGAAGCGTGACTATAGGGACCATGCCCAAGATCATGGAGGAGCGCCGCCACTAAAAGCACAGTACGATGGGGTTCTAGGTAAGGATACTTGGCAACAATTACCGCAAAGGCTCGTCTGGTCAGCGCCATTACCCCCAGCGAATGGGTGAAGCGAGATCCCTCGGCTCCATGAAAAGTAAAGTAAGCAATGTCCAGTTGATGAATCCGCCGCAACCTCTGAAACTCTGGCGTATCAATGATTTGAATCAATAATGCTTCTGTGCGATCACTACCATCTAGGGTGATCGCGCCATGAATAGGATCGTGATAAGTACGAGACTTGCCAAGGAACATATCTACACTTTAGGGAATAAGGCTGTGACTCAAATCACATCGCAATGCTTAAAGTTATCATAAGTTGGTAAACAGATGTGGCTGTTCAATGGGCTGAACAATCACAAGTTTCTTAATCTTAGAAATAGATAGTTGCTACTTCAGGCTTATTTGTACAGGGCTAGGTAGTATGAAAGGCAAATTAAACTATGGCAGTTTTGTTTCGATCGCACAGTTAACCGATATCCATTTATTTGCAGGTATCGAACAATCTTTGGTAGGCATTGAAACTGAAGCTTCTTTTCGAGAGACTTTGGCGACAGTCAAAAAAACAATACCACAGATTGATTTTCTGCTTTTAACGGGAGACTTAACGCAGGATGGGAGTGCCAACTCCTACGATCGCCTGCGCCGATCGCTAGATCGTTTTGGAGTTCACTCCTATTGTTTAGCAGGAAATCATGATGATTTACCAATCATGAAAGCGAACTTACCTAGCGAATATGTCCATCTCAGCCGTGCTGTCGATGTTGGCAAATGGCGAATTTTGTTACTTAGCTCCGTTGTCGTTGGTGCAGTGCATGGATATCTCGCAACGTCAGAATTGACATGGCTTAAGGAAACTCTAAACGCTTACCCCGATCGCCCTACTTTAATTGCCTTTCACCATCCCGCCGTCCCCCTCGGTTCATGCTGGATCGATAGTATTTGCTTAGAAAATCAAGATGAGTTTTGGGCGATTTGCGATCGCCATCCGCAGGTACAAGTTGTCGTCAATGGTCACGCCCATCAAGAATTTGACCAAATCCACGAAACGCCCCACAATTCAGTGCGTTGTCTAGTCACACCTTCAACTTGTGTACAGTTTGAGCCACAAAATCACAAGTTCCAAATCGATAGCCAACCCCCTGGATTCCGTCATTTACGACTATATCCCAATGGTGAAATGGAAACACAAGTGCATCGACTCAAGGTTGGCAGTTTCTGTCCCGACCTCGCGGCGGTAGGTTATTAGTTTTCGCTCATGTGGGTAAAGAGGTGAAATGGTAAAATAGATGGCGTGCCTCGCATCCAGCGTCGGGGATTTGCCCATTTGATCACTACGGCACTGCCTGAAGAAGAAGCAGAGATGGACGAGATCTGTCGCAAATGGATTATGCTCAATTTCGAACCTTGACTTTTGGAGAATAGAATCCATTACAGGTCAAATAGAGGCGGGAATAGAGGTGTTAACCAAAGTTGAAGCTTGACATCCCAACCTAGAATAATCGCGATCGCCGTCAGCGAGATCAATAAACCACCAATTCTTTGCAAAAGTTGACTATGGGCGCGTAATCGCAAAAATGCTTTACTGAAATATCGACTGGAATAGGCAAGTAATAACATCGGGATTCCTGCTCCAAATCCATAGAATAGGAGCAGGATAAAAGCGCTAAACGCTTGATTTTCGGTAACAGCTAAAACTAAAATCCCACCAAGTACCGTACCTGCACAGGGTGTCCATAACAAACCCAGTTGTGAGCCTAAAAAGAATTCTCCCAATAAATCTACTCTTTCGGGTTGTTTGAATTTTGGAATTGGTAATTTGGAGAACAGGAAATAACTCAATTTGGAACTTAATTTCGGGAAAAGCGATAATATTCCCAAAACTAATAAAACTGCGATCGCTAAAATCCGCATAAAATTAGCTAGTCCTGTGAACCATAGGCTAGCGACTCCCAATAAACTACCTGCGATCGCAAAACCACTGATCATTCCTGTGACTAAAGCGATCGGACCAAATCGATGGGTTTGCAGCGATCGCCCAATCACGATCGGCAAAACTGGTAACACGCAGGGTGAAAAAGCTGTTAAAAGTCCACCCAATATCGCTAAGGCGATCGCCAAAGGAGAAAGCTGCATTTACCTTATCCCAATAATTTTTAAATATCAGACAATGGCGCAAAGCCAAACGTAGCATTATACTGACGACACCAAATCAAGACCGATTTATAGTTATCTGGTTGAATATTTTTGGGAATCTCGTAGCGTTGCTTGCCATTAAAACTTTTTAGAGGGGCGATCGCTACAAAATCTCCTTCCGCAATCCCATAATCAGGCGGCTTGGTTATTTTCAAAATATCAGGCGATCGATGTAAAATCACAAATAGGTCGGGACCACTACTGGATGTTTTAAATGTTTGATCAAGCTCAATAAAATAGGTTCCATTTTCTTGAACAATATTAGCCACACCAGTAGTGGTATGTTCGCCACTAATAAAATTCCCAGTACGTTTCTGTAGTTTGCTATCAGATTTAGTAGATGTCGCTACAGATTCGGTCTGAGTGCTTTCGCGGCTCTCTGATTTCGTAGATGTTGCCACAGATTCTAGTTGAGCGTTTTGATTGCTTTTAGCTGGTATCTCCGAACAGCCAATCATCAATATTATTGACGAAATTATAGAAATGGGGACAATGCTTGAGATTCTGGCGAACATTTTGGCGAACATAGTTTGCGATCAAATTTTAATGTTGACTATTATTCGATATACGCTTGATAGCAGTTATCGGATGAGTAATACGTGTGGAACGGGCATCTTGCCCGTCAACAGGCTAGAAGCCTGTTCCACTATCTATTAATTATGCCTACCTACTTACTTGCGTATGCGCGAATCGGTGAAGCCGAATAATTTTAGATTTTGATGTCGCGGCGGGTAATTCGTCCATTGGGCGCATCAATATAGCGCGGCAAACTACTCTGCTCCACCACTTTCAGCGTATCCATGTCGTAGGTTGTATAGATGGTTTCCCCCATTGCCGACTTAACATCAAATTTAATATCGATCGCGGTTACTGTCCGATTAGGGGCAAGATCGCCACTCAATAAACGGCGCGGACCATCCCCCAAAACTCCTGCGTGAAGTAACTCCAACTTACCTTTGTGGGCGGGATAGTAGGCGTGATGATGTCCACTGATATAGGTATGGACATTATATTTTTCTAACAAAGTTCTAAGGCGATCAGCGTCATCCAAATAATTCCCAGCCGTATCTCTTCCCTTCGCCACCGCATAAAGAGGCAAATGCCCGATCGCCATCCGTAATTTTGCTTTCTGAGCAGCTTCACTAGCGAGGCTCTTTTCTGCCCATTTTAATTGTTCCGATGAAATTGTGGCGGTGGAAGCATCCCAGACCAAGAAGAAAATGTCATTTTGCTGAAATGTGTAATAAAAAGGAAATCCAGTCCGATCAACAAAACTCAAGTTGGGATCATGACGGGGATCATTCCAATATTTCTCAGCCGCATTGCGATCGCTGGCAAAGTTATATTGTCCTCCCGACATCGAACCCGATGCATCATGATTGCCAATCGTAAAACCAAAGGGTAGTTTTGCCTTGCGAATTGGTGCGGCAATATATTTATCAAATCCTTGCCACATGGCGGCAATTTCAGCCGATGACAGGGAATTACTCTGACCCGCTACCATATCGCCGCCACATAAGACGAGATCTGGCTCCCAATCTGGTAGAAAGGCGATCGCCTGTTTTACTTGCTCAATGTAATCGGTCGAGCCATAGGCACTATTAAGATCGCTGATGACAATAATTCGGACATTGCCACGGGGCGGCGCATATAGTCCTTTGGGTGCAGGGTTTGGCGATCGCGAAAGATTTGTAACTGGAGATTTACTAATGCCTCCAGTTTGGGTATTATTACCTATGGGCGTATTGACAGTGGGAATGTTGTTAGGGACGATCGCTTCAGGTTTACGATTCAATATTCCTGAAACAGCCGCACCACCCAAGCCACCGCCCACCATCAATCCACCCAATATCAACAACTGTCGTCGTTTAAGTGCCATAACTAACTAACTCTTAACTTCCCAACATCTTGCTAATATCTTATAGCGATCATCAATCACAAAATAAAAACACAAAATAAAAAAACACTATATTGTTTCACCTAAAAGCGTCTTGTAAAGATTTATAATGTCTTATTTGGGGGGAATATCAACCTTTAACTATTTTTTAATTATCGATTAATCTCTTAGAACCAAGCAAGATATAGCCATTGTTTCTTATCTTTTTTAAGACGGGGATCGGTTGCCTACCAATGATCCCCATTTTTCGAGTCTATAATCGTTCCATAGTTTATTTTAATTAACTAAAGTTTATCTTGTCTATACTTGCACTTTTACTTGCTAAAGGTGCAAGCGCAGGCTTTGATTTTATTCTAAGTTTTATTTTATTTTTGAAAAAAAACAGCTTAAAAAAACCCTTAAAAAACACTTAATTAAATTTATTTTTACCCAAGGATTTACTTGACATGATTGAATCTATTCGTTGCCCCAATTGTGGCTCGATCGCCGAACGCCACCACCTGCCCTATTTGGCTCAAGTTAAAACCCAATGCGATGAGTGCGACTATCTTCTCGCCATTTGCACTCGTAGTGGTCATGTGTTGGAGTCCTATGCCCCTGGTTTATCGGCAACTAAGCCGATCGCAACTCGTCTTGCCCCATTTACTCAAGGTGGTCAGGCTCGTCCCAAAGAAGTCGCGGCTGCGAGTATGTAAATCTAGGGACGTAACCGACTAATCAATGAACGACCAATCAATGATTAATTGCACAGTTTTAATAGCAAGGCTTCTCCATACCTATATTGCGATCGCTCGAATCTTGAACGCTCAAACCCCAACAAATTTCTTGAAAGTGTGATTTAACAATCCTTTTAAGAGATTTGTTTGTTTTGGGGGTACTTAAATCTGGGGGATCTAGAAACCAAATAAAATAATTAATTTGAATTATTTTGAACTATTTTTTTAACTAAATATCGCCTAATATTCTTTTGGAATAAGCATCCCAAAAAAAGTTAAAATCTAAAAGCTCTGGTCATCGAATACTAACAAAAGCGTATATCCGTGACTCGAAGTGCGATCGGGATGAAAACAGATCAAATTAGCATCACTAATCAAAATTCCCCATCACCAATCACCAATTCTCAACAACTTAAGAAACTGAAACATGGCTCCCATCGCCAAACTACTGATTGCTAATCGAGGTGAGATCGCCCTTAGAATTATTCGGACTTGCGAAGAATTAGGGATTCCCACCGTTGCCGTTTATTCCGATGTCGATCGCAACTCGTTGCATGTACAGCTAGCCCACGAAGCAGTCTGTATCGGCGATTCCCCTAGCAGTAAAAGCTATTTAAATATTCCCAATATCATCTCGGCAGCAATTACGCATAATGCTACAGCCATTCATCCTGGCTATGGTTTTTTATCGGAAAATGCTCGATTTGCGGAAATTTGCGCCGATCATAATTTGCTGTTTGTTGGTCCCAGCCCTAACTCGATCCGTTCGATGGGGGACAAGTCCACCGCTAAGAAAACCATGCAAAAAGCAGGTGTGCCGACGATTCCAGGCAGCGAAGGTTTAATTGAATCGGAAGAACAAGCCATTAAAATTGCTGCGGATATTGGCTATCCCGTGATGATCAAGGCAACCGCAGGCGGCGGCGGTCGGGGAATGCGGCTAGTGGTTAATCCTGATGATTTATTGCGATTATTACGCGCTGCTCAAGGTGAGGCGGAGGCAGCCTTTGGGAATGGCGGAGTCTATATCGAGAAGGTGATCGAAGATCCGCGCCATATCGAAATTCAGATTTTGGCGGATATGCATGGGCATGTAGTGCATTTAGGCGAGAGGGACTGCTCAATTCAACGCCGTCACCAAAAGTTATTAGAAGAAGCGCCCAGCAGTGCTGTTAATCCCAAATTGCGCGAAAAAATGGGTGATGCGGCGGTAAAGGCTGCCAAGGCGATTAATTATGTCGGTGTCGGTACAGTGGAGTTTTTGCTGGATAAATATGGCAAGTTTTATTTCATGGAAATGAATACCCGTATCCAAGTTGAGCATCCTGTTACCGAAATGATCACAGGAATTGACTTGATTGCCGAACAGTTGCGGGTTGCTCAGGGCGATAAGCTGAGATTCCAACAAAAGGAGATTGAGATCCGTGGTCATGCGATCGAATGTCGGATCAATGCCGAAGATCCCGATCACAATTTCCGTCCTAACCCTGGTCGGATTAGCGGTTATTTACCTCCTGGTGGTCCTGGGGTGCGGATGGATTCCCATGTTTACACCGATTATGTGATTCCGCCCTATTACGATTCGCTAATTGCGAAATTAATTGTCTGGGGTAGCGATCGCCCTGCGGCAATTTTACGCATGAAGCGAGCTTTGCGTGAATGTGCAATTACGGGTGTACCTACCACGATTCCGTTCCATCAGAAGGTATTAGATGATGAGGAATTTAGGAAGGGCAATGTTTACACCAATTATGTACCGTTGTTACAGGCAAGACTGGAAGACCAGAAGTTGTAGTGATTTAAGCGATCGCAATTCCTGACCACTGAATTTGTGGCGCTCTCGGTTGGGGATTGGGATTGTTTAAAAAGTAGCGGCGATAGGAAAAGAATATTTCCTCACTTTGCAGAGTGCAGTAGGGCGCGATCGCTATATGCTCAGGAGACATTCCTAATTCTTGGAGTTGTTGCAATTGCACTTGACGCAAATCTAATTTGACTCGTTCAGGATGATCATCAGGAATAAGTCCTACTGGCTCTTTAATGGTAGCTGTCACCTGTTGCGCGACTTCTTGTGATACCTGATACACTTCCCCTGAAATCGCGGGCCCTAGAGCTACCCGTAAATTTTTTAATTCACTACCTTGATCGCACAATGTGGCGATCGCCTTGGTCACAATTCCCGAAGCCGTGCCGCGCCATCCTGCATGAACTGCGGCGACAGAACCTGATGCGCGATCGCCAATTAGGACAGGTACACAATCGGCGGTACAGACCCACACAGAATGATTTTTATGATGCTCATTAGCCGTAATCCAGACTCCATCAGCTTCAGGTAAGGGCGCTGTTGGATCGGGATTAATTTCTTCAGCATGAACTAAGTGATTACCATGCACTTGTTTAGCGCGATAGGCTTTTCCCTCTGGGGCAAAGTGAGCATGGAGATCGGGCGGCAGTTTAGGAAAGTGCGATCGGGTAAAAAATCCATGCTGCCAGTCAGACAGTAGTTCACAAGTCAGGACATCGCCTCGCCATTGCCATTGATTTGCATTCATTGGTTTAGGTTTACACTCTGTAAAAGATCAATCAGGAATTTGCTCACATCGGTTTCGTAGCGTATTCGATCAATGCTATAGCTCAAATGATAACACCATGTACAAAGAATGCAAAAAACGTAAGGGCAATTCATGAATTGCCCTTACGTTTTTAAGGAACTTCTATATTTTCGGTTGATGACAGGTGATGCAATGAAATGCGCCGCCGCCTAAAAGAATATGTTTAGCAGAAAGCCCGATCGCTTTGCGGTCAGGAAAATGTTTGCCAATTGCGTCCACTGCGAGTTCATCATTAGCAGAACCGTAGATGGGAATGATCACGCTGTCATTGGATATATAGAAATTGAGATAACTCGCGGGCATGATTTCACCTTCAGCATCGAGAACGAGGTTTGGTGAGGGAATTTTGACGACATCAAGTTGACGACCTTTAGCGTCAGTCATGGATTCTAGTTGGGAGATAATGTCGTTGAGAACTTGATAATTAGGATCATCTTGATCATCAGGTTGCATACACATCACAGTATGGGGAGCGATAAATCGGGCGATCGTATCAATATGTCCATCGGTATGATCGTTGAGCAGACCTTCTTCAATCCAAAGAATTTTTTCTACTCCCAAGGCAGATTTTAATCCAGATTCGATCGCTTGTTGATCCATTGAGGGATTGCGATTGGGATTGAGCAGACATTGCTTAGTGGTGAGACAGGTTCCCTCGCCATCGACTTCGATCGCACCGCCTTCGAGTACCCAGTCAAATTCAAATGTAGGAATATCAAGAGCTTTAAGAATACAGTCTGCGACATGATCATCAAGTTCGAGAAAATATTTACCGCCCCATCCGTTCCATTGAAAATGCAAAGCCGCCAGTTCTCCATTAGTATTTTTGATGTAAATGGGTGTAATATCACGCATCCAAATATCACCAAAGGGAATGAGATGGAATCGCGCCTGTACATCACTTAAAAGTTGTTTGGCAAGTTCAGCCGTATCTTCGAGGACTAATATCTCAAGCTGTTCAGATTGGGCGATCGCTTTAGCAAGGGCAACAAATTCGGCTTGGACGCTATCAAGATCTTCTAACCATAGGTCACGATGGCTGGGGAAAGCCAACCAACAGGCGCTATGGGGTTGCCATTCGGCGGGTTGACTGTAGCCTTTAAGTTGGCTGGAGGCTGTGGTGGTTGGGTGATCCATGATATTTGCGGCTTGTAGTTATCTAGTAGTTATCTATAATTTGGAGAGATTATTGCAAATCCTATCTTTAATTTTGGGCGATCGCGTAAAATATGGGTAGGTTCGTTGATTTGTGAGAATTTACGGCTTTTCGTCTAATCCCCCAAAAACTTAGAAAACTGTGCTAAAAAGTATTATTCTATAGGCTAGTCGGTAGAGTTGTTTTGGCTTTAGTTTAGTTTTATTTATACATTTTTAGGTTAAAGATTCTCAATATGAATACAGCAGTTTATACAGAAATCCGTTTACTTTTGACCCTTTGGAATCTTGGGGAAGGGAAGGGTTTGGTGAAGAGAAGTGTACTTTTGCGCTCTACTTGTAAGGGTAAAGAGAAGGCGACGATTCATAATGACTTTTTACTCAAGTTGCAGGAAGATGGTGCGATCGCGATTACTGATGAGAAGGTGGTGAAGGTATCTTTGACGGATGCTGGCTTGCAAAGGTTGGCGGTGGGAATGCTGTCGGATGATTTTGCGTTTGAAGGTCAGTTGGTTGGTAGTCGGTTAGCAAATGCTGGTTTGAAGTGGTTTCGTGAGAATCATGGACTAGTTGTTGATCAGAATGTGGTTGTCGAGAGTGCGGTAACTGAGTCTGCGCCTAAGATTTCGTCTTACGATGAGTTTAAGGCTGTGGCGTTGGAAACTTACGATCAGCTTAATCGTGATTACAACCTGAGTAATCTTGTGCCAATTTACCAAATCAGAAGAGAGATCGGCGATCGCGTGACTCGTTCACAATTCAATGAATGGATGCTAGAACTTCAGTCGAAAGACATTTTGCAGTTTATTACGGGAGGAGTTGCAGATCTCACTCCAGACAAGGAAAAAGACTCGATCACAACCGAACTTGGTGGTTTGCGCTACTACGCAAAACTTTTGTAAAGAAATATTGCTCTGATCTGAGTATAGCCAAGTAAAAAATAATAGAGGTTTGTAATGTCTACAGCATCATCTTTTGATGAGGTTTATGAGGTCATCAACAAAAATAATCCGTTTGATGTGCCGCCAATTGTCACAGGGCAAGATATTTGGAATGGCAGTTTTCCCGATCTGACGACTTTAAACGCTCATGCTTCTGATGCAGTATTTGAAACGATTGAGCAAGTTCGTTCGGGTAAGCCAAAAGTAACCTCTATTGCCTTTAGTGCTGAAATTGGAGTTGGTAAAAGTCATTTAATTAGGCGTATTCGTAAAGGTTTACAAGCAGAAAACAAAGCTTTTTTCGTCTACGCTAATAAATATGGTGATTTGAACCTGATTCATTACCAATTTCGTCAGATTTTAGCAGACAGTTTTAAGCAGTCTAATGGACATGGCGTTACTCAATGGCAAGAATTAGCTGCGGCACTGGTTAACCAAGTCGTTGCTAACAAAAAGCCAGCCTTAGAGCTAGTTGACAAGATTCCTAAAGTATTACCAAAAGATCCTAATCTAATTGATAAGCTTACTAATGCAATTCTCAATGCAAAGCCGAAAATCGGCGATCCTGATATTGTGAGAGCAATTCTCTGGACATTGGGAAGTGCTGCCCATGCTCCTTTTGCGATTAAATGGCTGGCAGGAAAAGAGCTATCTGATGCAAAGGCAAAAGAATTAGGTTTACCCAACCCAACAAAGGAAATTAAACTACTAGAAGCAGATGCACTTAGCACCGCGCTCCAGATCATTAGCATCGCATCTGACTATAATCCCATCCTCATCTGTTTTGATGAGTTAGAAGGGCTAGAAGTGAATGAGGCTGGTTATTTCAAGTCTCAAGTTGTCGGTGGATTAGTCAAGGATTTGTTTGATGCAATTGAACAGTCGGATGTTACTAAAGGCGCGGTTATTTTATCCGTAATTCCTCCTGCTATTTGGAAAGATTTGATCAAAACTGCAAAAGGAGGATCAGGTGGTGGTGGAGAAGGAATAAAGGATAGGTTCTCTTCTAAATATCCAGAACCTATTGAACTAAAGTATGCGGATGGAGAATCTATTATCAGTATTGTAACTCTCTGGCTTCAAGAGTTTTATCAATCTCACAACCTTGTACCACCAAATCCATTGTTTCCTTTTGAAGAAGAGAAACTGCGATCTCTAGGGAACGAGAGACCAGCTATCAGGCAACTACTAAAATGGTGTCGTGATAAATTTGTGGTTTCTGCGCCACCTGTTAACCCAAAAGAGTTAGTTCAAAAAGCCTATGACAGAGAACTTGCTCAAGTCAATGAAGACTTCTTGGATGATAGCGATCTCATTGCTAGGGCGCTTTATCTCGGCTTTACAACCCTAAAAGGACAGACAATTGAGAATATTCTCGTTCAAGATGTCACGAATGAAGTTAAGCCACTTGGATTAAACAAAGGTTCAATTCAATTTAAGATTATTGCAACTGATAATGGGAAAGAAGAGGCTATCGGTGTTGGTGTAATTCAACATACTCATGGGATGACTGTTGGCTCAAAAATGCTAAGACTGACTTGGTACGACAAGTTTAAGCTGACTCGCGGTTGCATGATTCGTTCCGAAGATAGAAAGATTAAAAAGCAATGGGAAGCCCACACTCTGAGAGCCAAGTTAGTTGACGAACTAGGTGGCGAATATATCTATCTAATTGCCGATCATGTAAAACCACTCATCGCAATTCTTGCTGTATACGACAAACGAGAAATTTATGGTGTGAGTGAAGAAGCCATTCTAGCTTTTATTACAGACTCACAAATTGCTTTCAATAATCTCTTGATTAAAGACATTTTAAGTAATCCAGCAAGTGTGATCTCTGATGATGAGAGTGAAGCTGAGCCAGTAGTTGAGAACGAAAGTGATGAAGTAAAACCAGCCTTTATTGATATTACTGATGAAGTGAATATTGATATTGATAGCTTGCTTGAATAAACAAAATAGTTTTTAGAAAATTTTATGATTTCTATCGCCAACGGTTTACGCATTTCAGCAACAAATTTAGATGCTCTAAGAAGTGGTGCGATCGTTGGCGCTTTTTCTAAAACTTTTCTTGTTCCTGATAAAGTATTTGCTCTCTATCCTGATTTGCAAATCGAAAATTCAGATCTAGTAACTGTCGATCTTTGGGCAGAATGCAAAAGCTGTGAAAACATTGATATTACTTTTGGCATACCAGAACTCTCAGAGCTAACAGCATTACCTAGCGAAGAATTAGAATCAATCTTTCAACAACGTGCAAGCATATTCTTATTAGTCTTGCGCGTTTATAAACTACCTAATCCCATTCAAGTCCAGAATCAATCAACAGGAAATTTTGTCCCTTTACCTGAGACAGTTACTATTTTCGAGAAGATTCCTATTCTTGATGATGAACAATTTCAACAAGTTCAAGATCGATCCAAACCCTTAGACTTAACAATCGATCCTGAGCCACCCTCAGATTCTTTTGGAGAAGATGATATTATAATAATAAACCCTAACCCACTACCCCCGACACCGCCGATTCCACCGCTAACAAACATTCCAGACATTAATGATTTAAGTTGGATACAAACGATTTCAACTTTAGGCGATCGTAGCATTGAAGAAGATAAAGGTAGTAAAAGCAACTATCAAGCTGGTACTGATTTTGAAAACATTGCAAAAAAAGGTTTGGAATTTTTAGGTTTTACAATTGATGAGGCTCATAAAGGAGGGGCTGGCGGACTTGATTTGTTCTGTTCTAAACCTTATCCATTAACAGGAGAATGTAAAGCAGGAAAAAGTATTCCTAATGGTGCTGTAAAGCAGTTAGTTGCTCTTGGAGGCGCTCATTTAGGGGTAGATAAGTTTATTAAGTCGTCTGTAAAACTTGTGATTGGTGCAGGAAACCCAACTGATCCCATGTTGCATGATGCTCAAGAGTGGAAAGTTAGTATTATCAAAGCTATGACATTACAAAAACTTGTTGAACTCAAAGCCAAATATGACGGTGCAGTCAATCTATTTGAACTCAAGGAATATCTGCAAGCAGGGCAAATTGACTACAAAATGGATGAGTATATTCAAAAAATTGAAAGCGACATTAAACTGCGATCCCGTATTGTTCAAATTGTTAAAGAAGAACAATACGGAGATCAGTATGTTTCTGTGACCGAAATCAGATCAACTTACAACGCAAAATATGTAACAGATGCTATACAGAGATTAAATGATTTAATTGTGAAAGAGATACTCATTGAGCTTTCTTCACCATTGGCGGGATATTTGGGAAGAGATAAGGGTGATAGAGAAAAAGGCGATCGCTTTTACTACTTACGAGATTTACCATGTAATACATAAGACTAAAACAAGGAGAAACAACTATGACAGCCATAGAATCCGCTATTTTAAAAAATATTGAAAAACTGCCAGAATCAGTTAAAAATGCCGTGTTTTTATACACTGAATTTCTTGCCAGTCAATATTACAAAGACACCAACCTAGAAACAGAAATAATCTCTAAAAAGCCCCGTTTCGCTGGCTCCATGAAAGGAACCTTCGTTCTACCCCTGCCAGAAGACTTTGACGAACCATTAGAAGAACTAGAGGAATATATGCAATGAGTTCGATTTTACTGGATACTCATACATTCATTTGGTTATCAGAAGACAGCCCCAACCTGCCGACCTCACTGCGAACAAACATTGAGAATACAGATCAAGTATTGGTCAGTATAGTCAGCTTTTGGGAAATTTCCATCAAGCTCAATATCGGTAAAATATCCCTAAAAGACGATTTCAATAGCATCGAAACCAGATTTCAAGCGACAAAGTTTATACTTTTACCAATCTCCATAACTGACACCATCCAACTTTCTCAACTTCCAACCCATCACAAAGATCCATTTGATCGCATTCTCATTGCTCAAGCAATCAACAGATCCTTACCTATTGCAAGTCGAGATGTAGCATTCGATGTATACAACGTTCAGAGACTATGGGCATAAACCCACCAACAATAATAAATTTGGGAAGAGATAAGGGTGATGGGAGAAAAGGCGATCGCTTTTACTACTTGCGAGATTTACCATGCAATGAGAGTTAGGATTTATGGCGATCGGTATCAAGTATCAATAGACTCAAGCGATTTTCTCCTCTTGATAGTCGATTGTGATCTGTGAATCTAGTTCACGGCGATGAGCTTCAATGTTGGTTAGTACGGAGTCAAATAGCTGACTATTTTTATAAATTCCTGCGAATTTTCGCCAAGGATGTTCTCGTTTAGGAATTTCTAGTTCGAGAGATATGACTTCATTCTCTGATAAGTTTGCAGTAATTAATCGATCTAATTCAGAAATAGCTGAGTGGCGATCGCTGCTAGTAACACTATATTCAGGTAGTCCTAATGCTCTAGCACTGACTCTGCCATCTTTTTCATTTTTGACTAAGACGTTAATAGATAGCTTGGTTTGTCCATTAATCAGTTTAGCGTTCATAAAATTTACCTTTAGCGATCGCATTGGTTACGATGCTTTATATTATGACACTGCTTGATTGTTTGTTAACAGGTTTATGATTATGGCGATCGCATAGAAAGTATTGCTAAAATATCTAGTAAATTCCATATTTGATTGTATTGATTAGAGGATCTGTGTATGTTAACTAGACAAAGGCTTGAACTATTAGATGCGATCGAGCAAACTCCAGAAGAATATATTCCAGACTTGCTAAATTTTGTACATTTCTTTCATCAACAGCGAATTACCAAATCTTCATCGGCAAGTGCTTGGGATGCTGCCATTAGCGAAATTAATAGCAACAATCCTGAAAAGCAAAATCTCAGACGACAAAGAATCAATCAACTCTTTACGACATGGGCTGTGCTGGATAGTGAAGATGAGCAAAAAGAAGCTTTGAAAGTTATTGAGTCTGTTGAAGATTTGTTAATATATAGTAAATAAATATGAAAAATCATGGCAAAAGATCTTTACCATCAAGCTATCAAAAATGCTTTAGTTAAGGATGGTTGGACAATTACGGGCGATCCCTATCCTCTGGAATATGAAGATCTTGAACTTTATCCAGACTTAGCTATCGAAAAGTTTATTTCAGAAACACAAAGGCAACGTAAGATTATTATTGAAATTAAAAGCTTTATTAGTCTTTCACTGGTCAAAGATTTTGAGTTAGCTTTGGGGCAGTATATAATTTATCGTGATCTGATTCGACTATTGCAAGATGAATACGAGGAGATTTATTTGGCTATTAAAGATGAAGTCTATAATACCTTCTTTCAGAGAAAATCAATTCAAGTTCTAGTCAAATTAAATCAACTTGCTTTACTTGTTGTAAATATAGAAAAGGAAGAGATAGTGCAATGGACAAGCTAATTACTTATCGTCAAATAATTAAAAATATCTTAACCGAGCATGATCATCTTGCTACTCGCTCATCTAGAAAAAAATATCAAACTTGCTTGATTTTTGATGAAGTCCATGATCATTATCTATGGATGTCTATAGATTGGGTTAAACAGAAGAGAATCAATAATACTCATGTTCATATTAGTATTAAGAATGAGAAGGTTTATATTGAAGAGGATTGGACTGAGGAAGGAGTTGCTAATGAGTTGTTAACAGAAGGTATTCCTAAGTCTGATATTGTTTTGGCTTTTCATGATCCTGAGACTCGAAAGTTAACTGAGTTTGCAGTGGCTTAGTTGAGATCGCCTTTGGTTGGTTGTTTACAACTTTGTAAGTTTTAAGTGATTTAATCTTAAAAAAATTAGAAAACATGCTTTAGATGTATTATCCTAAAGATAGTGGGCGTGTTTGAATCTTTCTTAAAATTTATCAGTATTAACAAAAATATTATGGCTCTTATCGGAAGTGACGAAAATAAAATCGAACGCGCAAAAACTCGTGTGCTGTTGGTGTTGTGGGCTATCGTTGGGATAGATAATTCTCTGGGTAAAGGGAAGATTTTGCCGCTTACTCGGACTAAGGAGAAGGCTGCGGATTATGATGAGGTTTTTGCGGCGTTGGAGGCGGATGGGGCGATCGCTTTAACGAGATACAAGGCAGGTAAAATCAAAGATGTGAAGCTGACGCAGGTGGGTTATGGGTTGTTGGGGGATTTGTTGCGATCGCCTGATTTTGAGTTTGAGGGTACGCAGATCGGCGCGAAGTTAGGTAATTATTTGGTGAAGTGGATTGCTCATGTTCCTACATTGGCGATCGCTTCTGATACTTCTACGGATGAGTCTGTGGTGGCTGAAGGTTAGGATTTAGGGATTTGGGAGTATGGCGATCGCATTATTTTGCAAATTTTTTCGATCGCAACCAAATCGAGACAGTGGCACGAGTGGATTTTAGTGCTAGATTAAATATCTGATTAATGCCTAATATTTTTCAAAACAAATCAAAATAAAGATGTCTGAACTTCTGCAAGATTTTGTTAACTTCCATTCCACTTTAAAAGGTGACGAAAAATCAGAGTCTCAGATATTTTTAGATAGATTTTTTCAAGCTTTTCAGCATAAGGGTGCGATCGAAGCGGGGGCGGTGTATGAGCAAAGGGTTAAAAAGGGTAGTGCTAAGGGTAAAACTGGTTTTGCGGATCTAGTCTGGAAACGCCCTCAGAGTAAGGGTAATGGTGGCGTTCTCATTGAGATGAAAAAAAGGGGTGAGGATCTTAATAAGCATTACTCACAAGCTTTTCAATATTGGACTTATTTAGTACCTGATCGCCCTCGGTATGTACTGCTTTGCAATTTTGATGAGTTTTGGATTTATGACTTTAATCTGCAAGTTGATACCCCTGTAGACATTGTGCCAATTCCAGAACTCCCAAAAAGAGTCAGTGCTTTTCGATTTATGGAGTTAGGGACAGTCATTGATCTCAATAAAAACCCTCCAATTTTCGGGAATAACCACATTGGGGTTACGGCTTCAGCCGCCAATATTTTAGGGGAGTTATACAAATGTCTTGAAGCTAGATTGTCAAGAAGTGGATTTGAAGAACTAACTGCACAAAAATTTATTTTGCAGTGTGTGTTAGCAATGTTTGCGGAAGATCGTGGATTATTGCCAAATGATATGTTTGTCACTTGTATTCAAGATTGCTTGAATGGTGCGAGTACATACGATGTTATAGGTGGGCTATTCAAAGAGATGAATTGCAAGGGTACTACTCCATCAGGGCGTTATAAAGGTGTTCAGTATTTTAATGGTGGATTGTTTGCTGATGTTCAGGCAATAGAGCTAGATGATTGGGAGTTAGGACAGTTAAATTCAGTCGCAATATATGACTGGAGCAAGATTAGACCTGCGATCTTTGGTAGTATTTTTGAATCTACATCAAACGACACAGAGCGTCATGCAAAAGGGATGCATTTTACGTCTGAAGTAGATATCATGAAAATTGTTGTACCAACAATCACGCGGTATTGGGAAGAGAAAATCGAGGCGGCTAATAAAATTGATGATCTCAAGATTTTGCAATTAGAGCTACAGAATTATCGAGTTTTAGACCCTGCCTGTGGTTCTGGAAATTTTCTATATCTTGCTTACCAAGAGCTAAAGCGGATCGAGGTGATGCTATTAGCTAAGTTAGTCAGTAAGCAAAAAACAAACTCGCAGCAAGTGCAAATGGGTTTAGTTACGCCTAATCAGTTTTTTGGTATGGATATAAATCCGTTTGCGGTGGAGTTGGCTAGAGTAACTTTGATGATCGCTCGGAAAGTGGCAATCGATCATCATGGTCTATCTGAACCTGCTTTACCTTTGGATACGTTAGATCAAAATATTGTTTGTCAAGATGCTTTGTTTTCTAGTTGGGTTAAAGCTGATGCGATTATTGGCAATCCTCCTTTTTTAGGCGCAAAGCACATGAGATTAAATCTAGGGGATGAGTATATTGATCGCATTTTTGCTAAGTTCCCAGATCTCAAGGATGTAGATTTTTGCGCTTACTGGTTTCGCGAAACACATAGGAATCTCGCAAAAAATACTAGGGCGGGGTTAGTTGGGACAAACTCGATTAGTCAAGGTAAAAGCCGTAAAGTTTCTCTAGAATATATCGTTAATAATGATGGTGTCATTCATGATGCTGTATCAAGTCAAGAATGGTCTGGTGAAGCGGCTGTCCATGTAAGTATCGTTAATTGGAGTAGACAAGAAACAGATCACAAATTCCTTGATAGTAAAGAAGTTTCCTTTATTAATTCATCTCTAAAAGCTGAAATAGATGTAACTAAAGCAGAAAGACTCAAAGCTAATCTAAATCAATGTTTTCAAGGTGTAATTCCTAATGGTAAAGGTTTTGTAATTACAGAATCTCAAGCTAAAGAATGGATTAAAGCCGATCCTAAGAATCAAGAGGTTTTAAAACTTTTTTCGATGGGAGATAATCTCGCGTCAAATCCTCATGGCAAGCCTGAAAGATGGATTATCGATTTTAACGATATGGATATTGAGGTTGCGAGTACATATAAATTACCTTTCGACCATCTAAAAGCAACTATTCCAGAAGAGCGCGAAAATAACCGTAATAATGCTCTCAAGGTTAATTGGTGGAAATATGAAGGCAAGCGTTTAGGAATGCGAACAGCACTCGCGACTTTAGAATTTAGCTTTGCAGTTCCAGAAGTTTCAAAATGGGCTATATTTATTCCTAGTTTTTCTGATTGGTTATCAGGAAATAAGACGAAAGTAGTAGCTTCTGATGATTTTTACATACTTGGTATCCTGACATCAAAAGTCCATCGAGTATGGATGCACGCTCAAAAAGCGACTCTTAAAGCTGACATTGCTTACACCCATAACACTTGCTTCGAGACATTCCCATTCCCACAAAATAAAACCAGTCCCCTAGTCGCTAAAATTCGCGCCGCGATGCAAGAACTCCATCAATATCGCACCGCCCAAATGGAAGAAAAACAATGTGGTATCACTACACTTTATAACAAGTTCTTTCACGAACCCGCCAGCCAACTCTATAAACTCCATGCCAAACTCGATAAACTGGTAATGCAAATTTACGGCTTTAGCGACAGTGACGACCTATTAGAAAAGCTACTGCATCTTAATCAAGAAATAGCCCACCCTCCCCATGTTCCAACCTGTGAACCGCTTACGGGTGAGGCGAAAGATCGAGTACTAACTGAAACAAGGCGAGTGTTACAAAACATGGGGATAATTCCAAAAGACTAATAGATAGGCATGTTCCTATTAGACTAAGATATTTGGGAAGAGTTAAAGGTAATGGAGAAACAGGCGATCGCTTTTATTATTTGCGAGACTTACCATGCGATGAGAGTTAGGATTTATGAATTTAAGAGTATGGCGATCTCTGGTTATGGTAAAATATATCATTACTATATTCTTCCTAAAAAAGGTGTTTATAATGATTGTAAATTCATTAGATAAAGAGAGTATATTAAGCGAGTTAAGCTCCCTAAAAGATGACTTGGCTACTCTCTATGAAGTTAACAAAATTGGTATCTTCGGCTCGATCGCAAGAAATGAAGCAAACGAGAATAGTGATATTGATATTGTTGTAGATATGCAGCCAAATATCTTAAAGCGAGTTAACCTCAAAATTGAATTAGAAGAAAAATTTGGCAGAAAAGTTGATGTGATTCGATATTGGTATGGAATGAATAAATATCTAAAAGCGCGAATCGATCGTGAGGCTGTATATGCATGATCGCTCAATGCTTTTAGAATTATTTTTAGAAATTCAAGAAGGAATTAGGAGAATTGAACGCCGTTTTTCTGGGATCGACACAGCTTATGACTTTATTCGTAATGACGATGGGCTAGATCGCCTTGATGCGATCGCCATGATGTTAGTTGCGATTGGCGAAAACACACAGAAACTTGATAAATTTATTGATCCGAAAATGTTTGAGCAATATCCTGATATTGATTGGTCAGGGATTAAGGGATTGAGAAATATACTGGCTCATAATTACTTTAGTATTGATGCCGAAGAAATCTATCGATTATGTTCCAACGAAATAGAACCTTTCAAAAATGCTATAGAACGACTCCGTAATGATTCTTTTTGA
>JBILGV010000060.1:0-30040 GCA_044350865.1 Pseudanabaena sp.
TCTAGAGGATAGAGCAGGGCATGGGGAACAGGTTCATTCAGGGCTCGGTAAATTACTTGTAAATGCTCTCGAAATAGGCGATCGAACATCGCATCGTCATTGGAACTATGCCCCTCACCAAACCACCAAAACCAATCAGAGCCTTCAGCCGCCATCAGGCTTTCCCATGCTTCGGGATTATTTTCGGGAGTAGCTTCATGATGCAGAGCTAAGACTTGTCTTGCCTCGGCAAGTAATTCCCAAGCGCGATTTTTGACGGGATCGCCGATCCATGTCGTAAAGCTAGAATCAATCCATGAGCCGCTATGGAGTTGATGCGGCGGTATTTTTTCTATGGGTGGATATTTCTCTAAATATTCGGATGGCGTGACAAGTTTAAGGTGGGGATTATTGGAGAGATTTTCGTAAAGTGTTTGCAAAAATGGGTTGCCATCTTGGGGATAAAACTCCCAGCAGTTTTCGCCATCAAGGGCGATCGTCACTAACCAAGGTTGACCTTCGGGATGCTCGGCTAAATATTCATTTTGTTGTTTTTGAATAGTCATCAGGCGATCGCACAAGTCATCACTGGCGGCTTGCGGTAATAATGCGCCATAGCTAAAGCCGATCAAATCCGAGAGGAGGCGATCGCGAAAAATAATTGCTAAGTCTCCGTGAACGGTTTCCAGACGATAGGGCTGATAAAGCAAATGTGGTGCATTGATCGCCCCACGTTCATCGCGGCGGAAATAATGTCCTAGACTCCAGCCCAATACCCCCTCATCAGAGCATAACCACGAAAAGCCCTGTTTGGAGACATGGGGCAGAATAGCGGGACTAACCGACTGCTCTGAGGGCCATAATCCTTTGGGATCGCTGCTAAAGTGCTGACGATAAACTTCTTTGGCTTTTTCTAAATGCAGGGTAATGTCTGGTTCATAGCGAAATCTGGTGTTAGGAAGATACATTTTCGGCACAGCGATCCGTCCTGCTTGTGTATCAGCCAACAGTGGCAGAATCGGATGGGTATAGGGCGAAGTTGTGATTTCTAACTGACCCGATTTTTGCATTTGCCGATGTTGAGGCAAAATTCGAGAAATTATTTCGCGTTGTTTACTGTAAATTCTTTGGCGATCGGCGAGAGTAAATTCTTTGCCGCGATCGTACCATTCAGCAATTTCGGGATCGGCTTCACGGAAGAGGGGATCGATCCAAGTGAGGTTATGCCATGCCAATAGGTCACTAAAGTCGGGCGCAAGCCAATTGTTTACGCACCATTCAATCCCATAGGCTTGTCTTTGAGCAAATAAATCAGCATAACGGTGATACGGCTCAATCATTGTCGGATGATTGGCATCAAAGAAATGTTCGACAATAAAATGCTTTTGCGATCGCGTTAAGCTATCAACAGGAGTTAGGGTCAGAGACAAGTATGGGTCAAATGCTTTTCCCTCAACATAATCTTGCAATTGCAAAATTAGAGATGGGACGAGATTGATGGTCTGATGCAGTTTTGGGTATCTTGACAACAATAGCGCCAAATCTAAATAATCTTTTACGCCATGCAACCTCACCCAAGGCAAATGATATTTGCCCGCGATCGCGCTTTTGTAGAGAGGTTGATGTTGATGCCAGATAAATGCAATATGTAGAGGAAAAGACATAGGATGACTGGCAATATGACTGACGATACTTTTAGAAGTACATTTAGAAATATATTTGGAAATACATTTAGAAATACATTCAAAAATTGTGACACACCTGTTCATAGTTCGATCCAAATCATGCAAAGATTTTGTATAAAGCTATGTACGATTAGTCTCAGTCTTTGTGTGATGGGTTGCAGTTCATCTGCGGTATCGGAATCTCCCTCGATTCCCGTTACCTCTTCACCGTCAACATTAGCGCCTCAAACCAAACCAAAACCAATCGAAGAATTGGGACAATATTTGCCAATTACTGCCACCGCGACTATTGGAGGGCGAGAACTACAACTTGAGGTTGCCAATACCCCCAGTCAGCAAGCGCAGGGTTTAATGTTTCGTCCGCCCCTAGCCGACGATCGCGGCATGTTATTTCCTTTTACGCCAGCTCGTCCCGTTGCCTTCTGGATGAAAAATACGCCTTCACCCCTCGATATTATTTTTCTGCTTGATGGTGAAGTCAAGGCGATCGCTCGCAATGCTACCCTCTGTAAAACCGATCCTTGTCCGATTTATCCTGAAAATGGGGTTGTCGCTGATAACGTGTTGGAAGTGAGAGCAGGGCTTGCCAAAGAACTAGGTTTACAAGAAGGCGATCGCATTACCATCAAATTCTTGTTGCCAAAAAACCAATGATAATTATAATAATGTTCAGAAATGTTCAGAAATGTTCAGAAACCACTTGGTGATTTGTCCATGAAAGTGATACAAGTAGCACTGGTGAGTCTTGAGTGAAAAGAGAGTTAAAAAGATGACAGCTAGCAGAGCCAGAATGCCTGACCCACAGAGATCCCCCCAACCTCTTGATCGGAAGAATAAGCGCCTGTCTAGTCGCCAATCTAAAACGAACAAAAGTGCTAACAAAAATCCCAATAGAAACGTTAAGCGTCTGCCTCGCACCAACGGTTTTCCTTTACCTCTGTGGTTGCGGGTATTGATGTCCACCCAAAAGCTGGCGATCGCAGTGACTGTTATGCTAACAGTCTCTGTATTTGCGATCTATGGTTGGACTGTTTATGCTCAAGAGCAGTGGAATCAACAATATAAGAAACTCGAACAGTTAAAGCGACAAGAACGCCAACTGACAAGTGCTGAAGGTTCTTTTGATAACAATCTATTGCGATCGGTTCAAAACAAACCAGGGGATCTGGTTCGCGAACGTCCTGAGCAATCAATTTTTTTGCAAGCCGCCCCTCTGCGTCCTAAGCGTGATGTGCCTTCAACTGTATCAGAATTACCCAAAAATAAGCCTAACGAGAGTTTAGGATATTAACTAGAATATTAACAATGGGCTTAAGCCCATTGTCTGCCAATTTATATGTTTTAAATTTATGCCAGTGGAATTTCCTGAATTTACGCAAACATTACTAGAAGCGAAGAAAGAAAAGGGCTTGAGTTTCGCCGATCTTGAAAAGCTGCTGGGACGTGATGAAGTATGGATTGCCTCGGTCTTTTATGGTCAGAATAGTGCATCGATTGAAGATGCTGAAAAAATTGCCGATGCATTAGGCTTGGGGCGCTCTATTGTTGCTGATTTAACCGCTTATCCCAGTAAAGGTTTAGGTCCAGTTGTTCCCACCGACCCATTGATCTATCGCTTTTATGAGATTATGCAGGTCTATGGATATCCGATTAAAGAAATCATCCAAGAAAAGTTTGGCGACGGAATCATGAGTGCGATCGACTTTACCCTTGATATTGATAAGGTAGAAGATCCCAAAGGCGATCGCGTCAAGGTGACGATGAACGGTAAATTTTTAGCTTACAAAAAATGGTAAACACCATATAAACCAGTAAAAGCGGCGCAAAGCGTCGCTTTCATTTTAAGTTAGCGCAAAGCGCTCTACTGCATTAATTCAATTGGTAATCCATCGGGATCAGCGATAAAAGCAACTTGGTAAGTGCGATCACCGATGGTTTGTGACTGTGGCGGTAATAATAATTTAACCTTACCTAATTTGTTAACTAACTCTTGTAAACAAGTTTCGAGATTTTCGACATGAAACGATAGGTGATAGTAACCGACATAATATTCATCACCAAAGGGATCGGGAATATTTTTGGGTTCGGGAACTTGCATCAATTCGAGGTTTGTGTCTGCGCCCTGCATCCAACAAGCTAGGGTGATACCTGCCGTAAATCGTTCTGTCACCTCAAAACCTAATGCTTCATAAAAAGCGATCGCTTTAAAAATATCCGCCGTTTTGATTGAGGTGTGGTGATGTCTCATGCGATCGGATTACGTTTTAATAAAGATTCTGTAGCAACGCACCAAACAAAATGCGGTAGTGAAAGCATTCTCTTCCATCGCCAAGGCTCTTGATACAGGCGATATAACCACTCTAGATGATTTCTGCTCATCCATTTAGGAGCGCGATTTTTTTTGCCCGCCCAAACATCCAAACTGCCACCCACGCCAATCCACACAGCATGAGGACAGAGATGACGATGTTTTTGAATCCATAACTCTTGGCGCGGTACACCTAAACCCACCAAAATCAAATCAGGTTGAGAACTTTGTAACTGTTCACAGACCTGCTGCTCGATCGCTGGATCAAAATAACCGTGATGCATTCCCGCGATCGCAATATCAGCCCACCGTTTCCGCCATCCATTCGCCACTATATCCACGATATTAGGAGCGCCACCGATTAAAAATATTTGCTTTTGATTTTCAACAGCAATCTGGACAACACGCTCAGCTAATTCAATACCAGGACAACGATTAATATTTTCACCTTGCGATCGTAGGTACAAAACAACGCCTGAGCCATCAGGAACAACCAAATCAGCTTTATGAATGATGTTTGCCAAATCTCGGTTTTGCCGAGCTTGCATCGTCATTTCAGCATTAATCGTCACGACATGAGCGCCCTGACAGGATTTAAGTCTCTGTGCTAGCCAATCATCATAATTTTTATGTACATGAACAGGCATTCCAAGCACGTTAAGCTGACGCAAAGTATTCTCTCCAGACGTATCTACTCTTTTCGATGGACATTTAGAAAATATTTAGCAAATATGATTAGGTATTTGTACAACCTATCTTAGTAGTCTATGTTACCTAATTATGAGACTGGTGTAGCCCAAAAATTAGGCTAAAAAGTTATGTCGAAAAACCGTGGTTACAATTAACATCCATATCACCATAAAAGACTGTCTTTTCACCTTTTACTCTTAATTACCGCAAAAAATATTGACCTATTGACTTAAATTCTCAAATAGGTTTAAGCTACACTGAGCAGTTATTGAAATTAATTCCTTTTAGTGTATCGCTCTTTTTCAGAAATTCATGAAAAAAAACTTGAGAAAAAATTTGAGAAAAAATTTATTTACGCCGATTAATCTGGCTGTAGCGATCGGATTCTTATCTTTGATTGGTTTAACTGCTTGCAGTTCCGATAATCGCCCAACCTCATCTCAGCCTGAAGCGACTAAGGCGGTGGCAAGCAAAGAGCCAGTTAAAGAGCCAGCTAAAGAGCCAGCTAAAGAAACGAAACCTACCTCATCTCCCACAGCCGTACAAGCTCCCCTGAATGAAGTAACGATCGCTTTTGCTACCCGCCGTGATACTAAAGATTTGCAAAGTAAGGTTGACGAAGTTTCGGCAATTTTGTCCAAGGAGTCAGGGCTGACTGTGAAGGGGGTAATCGGTGACGAAACCGCTTCCGTGGAAGCGCTAAAGGCAAATCGCGCTAATGTTGCCTTTGTTAGTGGTCGCGCCGCCCTCAAAGCCGAGCAGCTATCAGGAGCAAAAATGTACCTTGCCGAAGTTCGTGATGACTATTCGGGTGGTAAAACCTATAACTCGGTGTTTGTCGTGCCTGAAGATAGTCCTTTGCGTACCTTAGATACTCCTGAAAAGACCTTAGAACAGTTACGCGGTAAGCGCATGGCGTTTACTTCACGTTCATCGGGATCGGGATTTATCTTCCCTGTTAGTGAATTGGTCGGGTTGAAGTTTGTAGATGGTCCTGATCGCTTAGAACAATTTTTTGGCAAAGTTACCTATGGAGATGGCTATAGCAGTGCTTTGCAAGCGGTTTTACGCGAACAGGCTGATGTGGCTGTTGTCTCTGAGTATGCCTTGTTACCGCCTTGGATTACAGCAGAGGAGGGTAAGAAACTACGGGTTCTCCATGCTGTTCCTAAAGTTCCTGCTCATGGGATCGCCTTCGATGACAATGTGCCGCCTGAAACCCGTGAGAAGCTGATTAATGCATTTTTGAAACTGAACGAACCTGCAAATAATCAGTTGTTCCGTAGTCTCTACAATTCCACTCAACTGGTCAAGGTTGATCATGAGGAACATTTAGCAAGTATGCGTACAGCAATTCAACGTGCTGGTTTAAAGCCATAAATAGAACGTAGTAGGGGCAATTCATGAATTGCCCCTACTACTCCCAATACATTCACAACTTTTAAAATTATGAAACCTTTATTAGAGAATAATTTACCCGCGATCGCTTGTCGCAATCTTCGCACCGATTATCAATCAACCTTGAAGCGTCCCATTCTCAATGGGCTTGATATCCAGATTAATCATGGTGAATTTGTAGCTTTACTGGGATTAAATGGAGCAGGTAAATCAACATTCTTGCGATCGCTAGTGGGATTAGTACCTGTGAATCAAGGTGAAATCCAGATATGCGGTACAAAAGTTGATCGAGAACATATTGGGGAAGTTCGTAAAAATGTGGGCTTTCTTTTTCAAGGTGGCGGATTAGTCGATCAGCTTTCTTGTTTAGATAATGTTTTGTGTGGATGTTTAGGAGAGCTAACCACATGGCAGAGTCTCTGGGGATTTCCCAAACGCGATCGCCGTGTTGCCATGCAGCTATTACAAAAACTGGGATTGCAAGAACAAATTTATCAGAAAGCCAAACAACTCAGTGGCGGTCAGCGTCAACGAGTGGCGATCGCCCGTACCTTGATCCAGTCGCCCCATATTTTGCTAGCTGATGAACCAACTACAGGTTTAGACGTATCAGGAATTAAACAGGTGATGAGCAATTTACAGGAAATGCATCGCCAAGGATTAACAGTGGTAGTGGTATTACATGATCTTGCCCTTGCGGCTCAGTATGCCCAACGCGCAATCATTCTTGAAGATGGGAAGGTCTGGTATGATGGGGACTGTCAAAATATTGAAAGACAATTTACTCAATTGCAATTTACTCAAATGCAAGGTGAAATGCAAGGTAAGTCTCAATTTCAGTCCGCCCAAGCCGCATAATGAAATTTCTTGATCAGATTCGTTCCCACACCTCTAAAATTATCCCTAACCAAAATCAAGTTTGGATTATCAGAGGGCTAGTGATCATTGGTTTAGGTTGGGCTTATATCTGGTCATTGCAGGGCTTAAAAGTTGATCTAAAATTAATCCAGACCAGTGCGCCTTACATGACCGATTTTTTGTCGCGATTATGGCCCCCTGATCTGAGTATTTTTGATGTCGCAGTGAAAGCGCTGATTGAGACAGTGCAGATGTCACTCTGGGGTACGACAATTGGCGCAATTCTCTCCATTCCCATTGCCCTGTTATCGGCAAGAAATCTTTCTCCCCTATGGTTACGATCGCCGGCTAATCTTTTCCAAAACGCCGTGCGTTCAGTTCCATCAATTATTTTAGGTTTATTTTTTGTCGCGGCGACAGGTTTGGGCGCACCCGCAGGGACTTTAGCATTAGGAATTTATACGATTGGCTATTTAGCAAAATTCTATCAAGAGGCGATCGAGTCTGTAGATCAGCGATCGCTCGAATCTTTGCAAGTGAGTAGAGCATCATGGTGGCAAATCGCTCAATATGGAGTAATGCCGCAAGTTTTGCCGCTATGTCTGGGTTATACGCTGTATATGTTTGAATACAATATTCGTGCTGCGTCAGTTTTAGGTGTAGTCGGTGCAGGTGGGATTGGCTTTGAGTTGGTAAATTATATTCGGGGTTTTGAATATAATAAAGCAATGACGATGATGTTAGTTTTGTTGGTAGTTGTAACAATAATTGACACTCTCAGCAGTCAATTACGAAATAAATTTAAATCAGATTAATTAAGCTAGTTTGCCTGTTTGGGAATAACCCGCATTCTAATTTCACTTTAAACTAATGCTAGGCTTAATAATCAATGATTGATAAAAAGCAAAGCAACTCAAAATGAAATCCCTATTGCCAATTGTAAAGTTCTTTAAAGAAAATTTAAAAAAAGAAAATTTAAAATCTCATTTAAAGAAAGAAACTACGGGAAATTTTGAAAGGAATTTTTCTTGGCGATTTTTGGCGGTATTTCTACTGTTTGCTTGTTTAAGCTATTTAGGGAATTATTGTCGATTACCATTGTTTTTTGGGGTGGATTTCTTATTTGGTAGCATTTTTAGCCTGATTGCCACCTATTTTTATGGATTGAGAATGGGGGTAGCAGTTTCAGCGATCGCTAGTATTCATACATATTTTCTATGGAATCAGCCCTATGCCGCGATTTTATTAACTTTAGAAACGGTTTGGATTGGAATCGGACTAAAGCTAAAGAGATCGAGGAATATGCGATCGCCCAATATGGTTGTATTGGGAATTTCCTATTGGATTTGTTTAGGCGCACCCCTATGTTTTCTTTTCTATTACTTTTTTCTGAAGTTTGGGATTAGCTCGATTATTCTAGTTGTCCTCAAGCAGGCGATTAATGGTGTATTCAACGCACTAATTGCCCATTTATGTATTGATTATTTACCATTAGGGGCTTGGTTCCGATCGCAAAAGGGCGATCGCCACCATCAAACGATCCAAGAAATTTTGTTTCATCTGCTCTTAGCATTTGTCTTTTTGCCGATTTTGACAACCGCAGTGTTGATGGGGAATCAAGCATTGCACTATATGGAAAATCAAATTGATACCCAATTACGTTCAGGCACTTCGGCTCTTATCGGCGATCTCAAAGTTTGGCATCGAAGTAATTTATTAACTTTAAAAGAATTAGCTATCCTAGCTGCTGACGATAAAAACTGGGATCGATTGCAATTTACCACGAATGCCCTAGGTCAGGTATCACCATCTTTGCAACACATCTACACGACAGATGCTCAAGGCAATGTTTTATCCGCCTTTCCAAATATTAGTGATGAAGAGCGAGTTAGCTTGAATAAATACATAAATCACACCAAAATATTTAAAAATGTTCGCTCTAATTTAAGTATTGAGTTCAGTCATATTCACACCGACCCCAAATTAGGGGGAGGGCATATTGACGTAGTTTTGCCAATTTTGAAAAATAATCGCTTTAATGGTTTTGTGATTGGGGAAATAGACATTACTCAGATCGCGAATTTTTTAACTGAAGATGCGACTACATGGAAGGTCGAAGCACTGCTCGTCGATCACCATCAGACAATAATTATCAGTAATTCTCCGAACTTTTTATTAGGTGAAACCTTTGATTTGCAAAAGGGCGGTGACATTCATAGCTTTAGAACAGATCAGATCCATTGGCAGCCGAAAGCAAAAGGACTAGCACCAATGGCGCAATGGCGTAAATCCTATTACGTTCAAAAAGTTGCGATCGGTGAACAGAATCCTTGGACATTGTTTGTGCGCCTATCGCCTATTAGTTATATTGATGCCTTAGAAAATCTCTATACTTATATTCTCTTAATAGTATTGGGAATTGTTTTAATCGCAACAATTTCGGCAAATACACTCAGTCGTCGCCTAGTTAAACCGATCGCCAAGCTAATGCGACTCACCACCGATTTACAACAAAATCTTTCCGTTGAGTCAGATTTTGTATGGAAGTCAAAAAGTTTTGCTGAAATTGATACCCTTGGCTACAACTTTCAGGTCATGGCGATCGCCCTACGCGAGAAATTCCAAGAAATCCAACAGTCTAATCTCAATCTCGAAAATCGGATCACTGAACGTAATCAAGAACTTTTAAAGAGTGAAGAACGTTGGCAACTGGCGATCCAAGCCGCCGATGATGGCATTTGGGACATGAATCTAGAAACAGGCGTGACGTTTCGTTCTGATCGTTGGCGAAATATTTTGGGGTTTCCTCTTGACGCTGAAGCGGAACAAGAAATTGATTGGACTAGTTTAATTCATCCTGATGATCGCGATCGCGTTCTAACTGAACGAGCCGCATATTTAACTGGTGATATGCCGCGTTATCGAATGGAGTATCAAATGCGCTGCCAAGATGGTAGCTATAAATGGATAATTGCTCAAGCTAGAGCTGTATGGAATGAGCAAGGTAAAGCAACTCGATTAGTTGGCTCGATCAATGACATTACTGATCGCAAACTGGCGATCGCCACCCTAGAGAAGCGCGAAAACTACTTATCGATGCTCGTTGATGTCCAGCACCATTTAATTTCTGAAAACTTGAGCGCTCAAAACTATACGACTATTTTAGGATTGCTAGGACAAGTCTCTGAGTTTTCTAGCATTAAATTTTTTACTTGTAATTCTTTGGACAAATTTAATATTAAATTACATTCGGCTTGGTTTGGAGAAGACATCAAAAAGCCCAATGAATTAGATCAGAATCGATTTATTCAACAGATGATTGATTGCCAATGGATAGAACGGCTCACCCAAGGTGAAATTATTAATCAATCACTATCGACTATTCCCGAAACTGAAAAATCTATTTTAACCTCAAAGGGACTTCACTCAATCCTACTCATGCCAATTATGGTTAATGGCTATTCTTGGGGCTTTTTAAGTTTTCATGATTATCTTAGCGATCGCCTGCGTGATCACGCGGAGATAAATTTGCTGACTATTTTTGCATCATCTCTTGCTATGCATCTGGAAAGACAACAGTCAAAAATGGAAATGTTAAAGATGATGGAATCGGCTCAAGCGGCTAATCATGCTAAGAGTGAATTTTTAGCGACGATGAGTCATGAGATTCGGACACCAATGAATGCGGTGATTGGCTTTACAAGTTTGTTATTAGATACAACTCTTGATGAAGAACAGCAAGAATTTACAGAAATTATTAGAGCAAGCGGCGGAGGTTTACTTACGATTATTAATGATATTCTTGACTTCTCAAAAATTGAATCGGGGCGATTTGATTTTGAAATCCAACCTTTTAATTTACGCGATTGCATTGAAGAATCTCTTTCTCTTTTATCTCCTCTTGCTGCGATCAAAAGTATTAAATTAGAGTACTCTATGAATATGGATGTGCCTGAACGTATTGTCGGCGATACCACTCGCTTACGTCAGATCTTAATAAATCTACTTAGTAACGCTCTAAAATTCACGCCTAAAGGTCATGTCAAATTAAAGGTATCTGTACAGCAAGTACTTATTTGTCCCGACAATGCTTATAAGTTAATGTTTGTGGTTCAAGATACTGGTATTGGTATTCCTAAAGATCGTTACGATCGCTTATTTAAACCGTTTAGTCAAGTTGATTCTTCCACAACTCGTAATTATGGCGGTACGGGACTAGGGCTAGTGATCGCCCATCGACTTACAGAATTAATGGGTGGCGAAATGTCTGTAGATAGTGAAGTTGGAGTCGGTTCGACTTTTTCTTTTACTATTTCTACGATTGCCTCACAACCAGTGACTAAATCGCTAAAATCAAAAGATAATTCATTTTTCGATATTAATTTTGCGCTAAAATTCCCTTTAAAAATTTTGTTAGCGGAAGATAATATCCTCAATCAAAAAGTTGCCATCCGTTATTTAAATCGGTTGGGTTACGAAGTAGATTTTGTGAATAATGGCTTAGAAGCTATAGCAGCGTTACAAAAACAACCCTATGATGTAGTTCTAATGGATGTACATATGCCTGAAATGGATGGAATTACGGCAACTAAAACAATTGTTACTGAATTACCCCATCAACCGTGGATTATTGCTTTGACTGCTAGTGCTTTACAAGGCGATCGCGATATTTGTTTGAAAGCGGGTATGCAGGATTATCTTAGTAAGCCAATTAAAGTTGAGGATCTAATTCGAGCCTTAGAAAGAGCCTCTAATAGCATTATAAATAAGCTAACATAAATAGCAATGACCTCAGAACCTAGAAAAATTCGTCAATACACAACATCGGGTGGCAAAATCCCTTTCGATGAATGGCTTAACGCACTAAGAGATATTCGCGCACAAGCAAGAATTGAACAACGACTTGATCGCTTAAAATCAGGAAGTTTCGGTGATTGTAAACCTGTTGGTGATGGCGTATATGAACTGCGAATTGATTATGGTGCTGGCTATTGCATCTATTTTGGTCAGCTTGGTTCGGTAGTAATATTGTTGCTATGTGGTGGTGACAAAAGCACTCAAAATCGAGATATTCGCAGAGCAAAAGACTATTGGCAAGACTTTAGGAGACAAAATAATGACTGAAGAAGAGAATCAAGTAACTTATAAAGCAAGTGACGATTATCGCCCTTACCATATTGATAGATTAAAAAATCCTCAGTACGCCGCCGTCTATCTTGAAGTGCATCTTGAAGAGCATGAACCACTGGACATTGAAACAAATCTACTCAAACTAGCCTTCAGCAACGTTGCTGAAGCCCTTGCACCAGAGCAATTATCAAGTCATACCGCAACTCTCGAAATAATCCTCCAAAAACAAGGTGCAGAAGCAATCTATGGTTTAGCAGATTGGCTAAAAGGATTGGGCTTAAAATTGACGGTGACAGTGGATAAAGAAGCAGAAACTGAAGATGCTGCACAAGAAGATTCTGAAATTGAATCTCGTGAAATGATTCCTGTTGCAGCCTAAATTAAGTAATGCGGGGACAATTTATGAATTGTCCCTACATTTATTTACAGCTATTTAATATCAGTAGTAGTTTCGGGAGTAAGGCTAGTTGAGGCAGCTTCTTTTTGAGTGCGCTTTTTGCGCTCAGCTTCCACCATATCCGCGATCATCTGACGCGCTTGCTCGATTTTATCGAGATTGGAACGATACAAATCAATATCTTTTGGTAAGCGATCGCTACCAATTTTGAGAGACTCGCCGACCAACTTGATCAACGCCTCGCGCTTGGTGCTGTCAGCGATCGCTTCAGGATCACCAATCTCTAGCAACGCATATATTCCCACACCGAGAAGACGGCTATATTTAAAATTTTCTTTGTGAGCGATCGTTTGCAATTGGCTAGAAAGCGGCTCCAGATTGATACCTGAATCTGGGGTAGTCAAGAGAGTTTTGATGTCGCTAGGGGATTTTGTGGCAAGGTCACTCAAGGTGGTGGCATCTTGGCGCACGCGATCCGAGTCAAATTGCAGCGCCGCGCATAATGCATGAAATACCGCAAAGCGATCGGTTTCAGGCTTATAACCAACAGTGAAGCGATCGAAGGTGGTTACAAAGCCGAGCGCAAAAATTGAGTCATAAACAAATGTTTGATTGACTTTAAGAAGATGAATTTCTACTAAAAGCTCATCCACAACCCGCCGATAGACTTGATTGACTGGTTTGGGGAAAGCTAGATAAAAATCTTTTTTGGTATCAGAAACAGTACGGACAGTATTCACAGTCAACAAAACCTAACGACAAGATAGTTAAAATAATCATCGCACAGATGGCTATAGCATTAGTCTATCGCTGTAGATAAATTTTATAGGCAATGTTTTTGCTAATCTAAAAATTACGGATTGATAACAAGTCAGCCCAAAGCGCTGTAAATTAGGAATCTATGCCCCGTATCCCCCTATTAACCTACGATCGCGGAACCTTGATTCTACATCCGCCACCCAAGGGTAAGTCATGGATCGAATTTGCCACTTGGGACGATCGCATTGAAAAATTTCGGATTCCTGCCAATCACTATCGGCAGTTAATTTTGACCTTGCGATCTGAGGGGATTGCGATCGAAGATAAATCACGCGGTTATAGTGAAATCAAGCTAATTTCCCATTCGCAAATGCAGCCCTATCCCCATCAAAGCGAAGCCCTCACCGCATGGCAGCGAGTCGGGAAACAAGGGGTAGTCGTTTTGCCAACCGCCGCAGGTAAGACTTATCTGGCGCAGTTAGCGATGGAGGTAACTAATCGCAGCACTTTAATAGTTGTGCCGACCTTGGACTTGATGCATCAATGGTATGCCCATTTACTCGCCGCTTTTCCTGATGTGGAGATTGGACTCTTGGGGGGAGGCTCTCGCGATCGCACGGCGATTTTAGTAGCAACCTATGACAGCGCCGCGATTCAAGCTGAAGCCTTGGGAAATCTCTATGGATTAATAGTCTTTGATGAATGTCATCATTTGCCAACCGACTTTTTTCGAGTGATTGCGGAATATGCGATCGCGCCATACCGTTTAGGCTTAACCGCGACCCCAGAACGGAGCGATGGTAAACATGCGGATTTAGAGATTCTCATCGGTGAAGAAGTCTATCGCAAGTCGGCGGAAGAACTAGCAGGAAAAGCCCTTGCTGAACATACAATTGTGCAGATTAAAGTTTCGCTTTCACAACAAGAGCGCGATCGCTATGATTCTCTAATCCAAAGTCGGAATCATTTTTTAAAAGAAGCGAAAATCTCTCTGGGAAGTTTGGATGGATGGCAAAAATTTGTGCAGGCTAGTGCGCGATCGCAGGCTGGACGCAGAGCAATGCTAGCCCATCGCGAATCAAAGGAATTATCGTTAGGTACGGAATCAAAATTACGAGTTTTAGCAGATTTACTTGCCCAACATTTTCCCGAACGCATTTTAATTTTTACCAATGACAACGCTACGGTTTATCGCATTTCTCAAGATTTGTTAATTCCTGCATTGACCCATCAAACTCCTGTTAAGGAACGTCACGAAATATTAACTTTCTTTCGTGACGGTAAGTATAAAACTTTGGTGACATCCCATATTTTAAATGAGGGTGTGGATGTACCTGATGCGCGGATTGCCATCTTGCTATCAGGAACAGGCTCGGCGCGGGAATATATTCAACGTTTGGGGCGGGTGCTGCGGCGCGGTACAGAACCCAACAAACAGGCGATACTCTATGAGGTCGTGACCGAGGCTACTAGCGAAGAGCGCACTTCGGAGAGGCGTAGGGGGATTGAGCGATCGCGTCCTGAACCACAGCAAGATAAAGTTGTGCAAATGGGCATTAAGTATGACCGAGATATTCCTAAAAAACGCCCGATCGCGGCTGACAGTCCCAATGATTATCTACCTTAAAAAAAATGTACGTTTTTTGTCACCAAAAGCCAGAAAAAATCGTTTAAAATAAGATAGCTAGCAATCATTTGGTGGCGACTATGGAATTTGCAGCCTATGTCTACGATGCTTGGGCGTATGAACAAGCCCATCAAAAATCCCCAGATATGAATCTGGATGTTTGTCCTGAGTTTTATTTTGATAAATCTCAGGTAGACCGACTCACCTGTATGTTATCTCCGATCAAGAAGCTACCTTACTTAGCTTCTGTCCTATCAGCGATCGCCGTTACGGGAATCGGTAACTTGAGCGGAAATTTGCAACCCGTGATCGCCGCAAACCAATTGGCTGAGACAGCCGTAAATGTTGCGCCTTGGTGTGAAAATCTATATCTTTGCAATACCAGTTATGTCTTGGAAATACAAACTTTGCTGGCTAAGAGGGGTTTTGATGTTGGTGAATTGGATGGAGTCTATGGACGCTATACCAAGCAAGCCGTAATTAACTTTCAGAAATCCCAACCAAATTTGGTTGTCGATGGTATTCCAGGGGGCAAGACCTTGGCTTTACTACGAAATTCTTCTGGAGTTGCGTCCACCAAGAATTTAACAGGACAAAATACGCCAAACAACAGCCAACTTAATAGTCAAGCTAGTAACCAGAATAATAACTCTAACATCAGCGATCGCGGCGGGCAGCCCGTAATAGTTACCAATAATCCTCAAATCACCGAATCAGGGGATATGGGAAATTTACAAATGTTGCTAAAACAAAGGGGATTTTATCGAGGTGAAATCGATGGTCAGAAAGGACAATCAACCATAGATGCAATTGCAAAAGCACAACGCGCCTATGGATTAGTTGCCGATGGATTTGCGGGACCTTTGACGATTAGGGCTTTACTGGCGGGGGGCAATGATATAGCTCTGGCTCAACCAATGTTTAAGCGATCGCCCAAAAATCAAGATGTATTGGAAATTCAAAAACTACTCAAAGAGCGTGGTTTCTATGATGAAGCATTAAACGGTTTATACAATCTTCAGACAAAAGCAAGCATCTTTCAGGCGCAACTTGCCTATGCTCAGTCCGCAACGGGAGAGGTAAGTCCCGAATTAATTACCGCACTAAAGGCTCAAAATCTTGACCAAGAGGTTGCCCAAAATCCTGTACCAAATGCTCCTATAAATGCCCCTGCAAATTCCCCTCCAAATAATGGACAAGCCAATGTTCAAAACAATCAAAACACTCAGGAGATTCGTCCTAGCCCAAATAGTTCTCAGTCTCCTAGCTCTGGACAGAATGCACCAGCACCGCCGCAAAAAAGCTCTAACTCTTCATAGTTATGACTTACCGAAAAGTAGTGGCAATTCATGAATTGCCACTACGGAAAAATAAGACGTTTAAGTCTTTTTACTCCTAATCTTAATTCGGCATTTTTTCAAGATTCGTAATTATTCTTTCAGCAATTCCAATTCAAACAATCCTAAAAAGGTCTAATCATGGAACTCCTAGCATATATCCAAGAAGAATTTATCCCCACCGATGACGCGATCGCTAATGACAGCAATAGCTCTACCAATCTTGAATCAGCTTTTCAAGGTTGGTTGAAGAAATTAACAACTAAATCAGCCAAACTCAGCTTGAATGTGATTCTGGCTAGTACCACAGTTTTAATTGGTTTAGGCTCGACCCTCAGCGCCTTAGCTCAAGTTGCACCAGAGCAATCAGCAACCGTAGCCCTTGCGCCATCTCCTGATGTGAAATATGTGCAATCGCTCTTATCCAAAAATGGCTTCGACCCAGGGGCGATCGATGGTGTCGCTGGAGCCTCCACTAAAAATGCAATTATTCGCGCTCAACAAGCATTGGGACTAACTCCCGATGGCGTTGCAGGCAGTCGCACAATTGCGGCTCTGGAAAATGCCTTAGACAAGCCCACCACTCAGCCGATCGCTAAGGCTGATCCCACCAATACTGCATCACAAGCCGAAGCTGATCTTCCTAGCTCATCAACAGTGATGAACCTCCAAAAACTGCTCGCCGATCGCGGTTTTTACAATGGCGCTGTTGATGGAGTTATGGGCAATCAAACCCGTGCAGCAATTGTATCAGCCCAAAGAACCTACAACCTGACTGCTGATGGGATTGCGGGTAGTCAGACTCTAGCGGCTTTAGAATCTGATGGTAACAAAGGCGTGGTTACTAGCACTAGCAGCAGTACCAATACTCGTACCAGTACTAGTACCAGTACGAGTAACAGCACCAGCACTAGTACCGTTAAAAGTGCTGAAGTTGCGAGTTTACAAGAATTACTCAAAAAGCGTGGCTTTTATAATGGCGCTGCCGATGGTCTGATGGGACCACAAACCCGTTTGGCGATCGTGGAAGCACAAAAGAACTATCGCTTAGCCACCGATGGCATTGCAGGCTCTCAGACGATCGCCGCATTGGAATCGGGAAGCAGTAAAGTCAATGTTACTGACAGTTCCACAGCCAAAACTACTGGCACAAAAAATGCGGACACCAAGAATGAAGATGTATCTACCAAATCTGATACAACTGATAAATCCTTGATTGCCCTCCAAGATTTGTTGGCAAAGCGCGGTTTTTACAATGGTGCGATCGATGGCATTAAAGGAGCAAGGACTAGTGCAGCGATCGTTGCTGCTCAAAAAGCCTATGGCTTAACACCCGATGGGATTGCCGGTTCTCAAACTTTAGCAGCATTAGAAAAAGATGCCGCTAAAGTAGCGATCGCGAAATCAACCACTGATCAAACGACTAAACCTGCATCATCCGTCAACGACGATGGAATTGCAAATTTACAAAACCTGCTCGCCGATCGCGGATTTTATACAGGACCAATTACAGGCGTTCTTGGCACAAAAACCAAAGAAGCCATTATCACCGCTCAGAAAGCTTATGGCTTAAGTGCGGATGGCGTAGCTGGTCCACGAACGATCGCCGCATTGGAATCAGGTTCACCACGTCAACAGATTGCAAGGAATATTCCTGCTCCTGCGGTGACACCAACTATTCGGGTCATACCAGCGCCACAAGCGGCTCAAACTCCACAGCCAGATCCACAGCCACAAATTCGAGTCCAGCCTCAAGCGGTTGTTACTCCTCAACCGACTATCAGCGCTCAACCGACACCACAGGTTCAAGTTAAGCCCCAAGTCCAGCAGCCCCAAGTCCAGCAGCCCCAAGTTCAAGCACCTACCGCCGCCATCACTCCAAAACCTGCCGCGACCTCGGTAGCTGTAGCCACGCCTCAAGCGCAAGCAAATCCTCAAGCCACGGTGAGTGATGATCAAGTTTTGGAGTTGCAAAACCTTTTGGCTAAGAGAGGCTTTTACAATGGCAAGATTGATGGTGCATTTACTGGAGAAACCCGTAACGCAATCATCAGAGCGCAAAACTTCTATACGATTAGTCCTGCGGATGGCTCTCCTAGTAATAAACTGGCTGATAGTCTGAGCAAAGATACATTTATTTCTGAAGGCAACTAGCTTAAATGTGGTTCCGTACTTTAACTATTCATCTTGGGGCGATCGCTATTTTTGGGGCGATCGCTCTGTCATTGCAGTTACCTAAATTAAATCAACGTTTGAGCGGACAGCCCCTAGAAGAAACCCGCAAAGCCGTCAGAGACGAAGAATCAAGGCTAAAGTTAATAAGGCAATTACCACCAAGGGGACTGGGGTTCAATAATATGATTGCCAATTTTACCTTTTTACAATTTTTGCAATACTTCGGTGATGATGATTCGCGTAATACACTCAAAACGGGATATAGCCTCAGTCCCCGCTACTTTGAAAACATTATTGAGCGCGATCCCAGATTTATCAGTACCTATATATATGTTTCAACTAGTGTCTCCATGTTTGCAGGTGCGGCTAGTGAGGCAAATTCCATATATACCAAAGGACTTCAATCCCTCGATCCACAAAAACAAGCGAAAGCCTATACAGTATGGCGCTACAAGGCGACCGATCAACTATTGTTTTTAGGTGATGCTAAAGGAGCGCGAGAGTCTTATCTCAAAGCCGCGCAGTGGGCTGACCAGAGTAAATATACAGACAAATCTACTACAAATCCCAAGGCGGCCGCCGAAATATTTCGGCAGGCTGCAAAATCATTGGAGGAAGAGCGAGATCTCACCCAAGCCCAAATATCAGCTTGGTCACTCGTTTTACAGACTGCTGTGGATAAAAAAACTGTTCAAGTTGTAGCTAAAGAATTGGATAAGCTGGGCATGAAAATTGAAATTAAGGATGATCGACCAGTTGTCGTTCCCAAACAATCTGCTATTCCCAAATGAATCGAGAATATTGCCGATCGCTAGAAATTGCTAATTATCCAGTTGCGGGTGTTGATGAAGTGGGGCGCGGTTGTCTATTTGGTGATGTAGTGGCGGGGGCAGTAATTTTGCCATGCGATCGCTTAGTGGAATTAGAACAGCTTGGTGTCACTGACAGCAAAAAACTATCACCAAAACGCCGTGAACAGATTGATCTAATCATTCGGGAGGTGGCGATCGCCTATGCCATTGGTCAAGCTTCAGCTATGGAAATTGATGAGATGAATATTCTCGCGGCAAGTTTACTGGCGATGGAGAGGGCGATCGCGCAGTTGCAGCCCCAGCCAAATTATTGTTTGATTGATGGTAATCAACTCCTGAGATTTAAATTAATTGCACCGATTCCGCAAACGACTGTGGTTAAGGGGGATTCTCTATCTGTTTCCATCGCGGCGGCGAGTATTGTGGCGAAGGTATGGCGCGATCGCCAGATGCTTGAACTTGCGGAAATATACAAGGGATATGATCTCGCGACCAATAAGGGGTATGGCACGGCTAAACATCGATCGGCGATCGCCAAACTGGGCTACAGCGATTTACATCGAAAATCCTTTAAAATTACAGCCAAAGTTTAAGAATGCTGCTAAGCGTTACTCTTAAACCTTTTAGCGCAAAGCGCTGTATTCTGAAGTCTATTCATAACCATTTTAGCTATTTTAGCTATTTTAGCCATGATCACACGAATAATCTGTACAAATGGCGATCGTTTTGAAAAATGCTAGAATTATCTGAAAGTCTTAGTGTTTATTATGAACGATCGCGATCGCGCAAATATTCAGGGGTTTTTAACTAATTATCAGACTTTTTTTGATGATTTGTGTGGGGCGTTGGGGGTAGAACATCCGCCACGATCCTATGTGGAGAGGTTGGTGCGTTCTGTGGTGATGGAACATGAATGGCGATGATTATTTTTCTAGATAACAAAAAAGCCCCGCATTGCGGGGCTTTTTTGTTTGTTAAAGCTTAGTAACGAGCAGCGTTAGGCTTGTGTACGATGAAGCTTTGGACTTGGCACTGCTTGATGTTGTCAAAAGCAACAACGCGGATGAAGCTACCAGGATAGCTAGAGCGGCAAGCTTGAACTTCGCTCAAAACTTCTTGAGGAGTTCTGGCGTTGAACAAGGGCAACTTCCAAAGAGTCCAGTAGTGGATAGAAGGATCGGAATCTTCGTTGAATTCGATCGCAGGATAGAAACCTTGCTTAAGGGTGTACTCGATTTGACGAGTGATTTGAGCATCGCTCAAAGGGGGAAGGTAGGAAAGAGTTTCGTAATGACGCTCTTTTGGTAAAGTTTGCATTATTTTCTCGCAGTTAAAGTGGTATTTCTATGGATTTAAGTAGAAGCGCGATCGCTTTCAACAACTGAATCTAGATCTGAGTCTGCGACAACTTCTAAAGGAACTTCGAGATTAGTTTCAGAACTAGCTTCTAAAATAATTTCTAGAGTAGGTTCTAACTTCTCACATTCTGCATATCCTTCCGAAGCTGGCACATTCATAATGTGTTCAAAATGTTGACGACGAAGCTGCATATTTGATTGTTGGATGCCAGTACGAGCCATTTCTGGAATGAAATCTAAAATCTCATTGGCAAGATGTTCTCGCACGGTCATTACTCGAAAAGCCATTTCTTGGTTGACCCCAAACAGGTCTTTGATATAAAGTTCACCATTCTGGAGTCTCTGCTTTGTCGAGAACTGATTGAACCAGAGAGCCTTGAGCTTATCCGTTTCTTCTAGTTGCTCGGCAATAGTCTTCACAGCCTCGAATGTCAAAAAATTGATCAACATATTGGCTGTGGACTTAGTACTGCGCTTGATATCCATAGGCTGAACTTAACCAAGAATTTTTTTATGAGAATGGGCTACGCCCATTCTCACAAAAGCTGATCGATTTAGACGGTATCCATTGCTTCAAATTCAAACTTGATTTCTTTCCAGAGTTCAAGTGCAGCATTCAACTCAGGAGACCAACGACCAGCTTCACGAAGGATGTCGCCACCTTCACGCATCATGTCGCGACCTTCGTTACGAGCTTGTACACAAGCTTCGAGAGCAACGCGGTTAGCGGTTGCACCAGGAGCAGCACCCCAAGGATGTCCCAAAGTACCACCACCGAACTGTAGGCAAGAATCATCGCCGAAGATTTCGACGAGCGCAGGCATGTGCCATACGTGGATACCACCCGAAGCAACGGGAAGTACACCAGGCATAGAAGCCCAATCTTGAGTGAAGTAGATACCGCGAGAGCGATCGAGTTCGATGTGGTCTTCACGCATTAGGTCAACAAAGCCCATGGTGATGCCCTTTTCGCCTTCGAGCTTACCAACAACGGTTCCAGAGTGGAGGTGATCGCCACCAGACATACGGAGACATTTTGCCAAAACGCGGAAGTGAATCCCGTGAGTTTTTTGACGGTCAATAACAGCGTGCATAGCGCGGTGAATGTGCAATAGCAAGCCATTTTCGCGGCAATACTTAGCAAGAGAGGTGTTAGCTGTGAAACCACCAGTCAAGAAGTCATGCATGATGATTGGTGTGCCAATTTCCTTAGCGAAAGCTGCACGTTCCATCATTTGCTCAGACGTAGGCGCAGTTACGTTCAAGTAGTGACCCTTGATTTCGCCAGATTCAGCTTGAGCTTTTTCGATAGCTTCTTGTACAAACAGGAAGCGATCGCGCCAACGCATGAAAGGCTGAGAGTTGATGTTTTCGTCGTCTTTGGTGAAGTCCAAACCGCCGCGAAGACATTCGTATACTGCACGACCGTAGTTCTTAGCAGATAGACCCAATTTAGGCTTGATGGTACAACCCAATAGAGGACGACCGTACTTGTTCAACTTGTCGCGTTCTACTTGGATACCGTGAGGAGGTCCTTGGAATGTCTTCAAGTATGCAATAGGCACACGGATGTCTTCTAGACGAAGTGCGCGAAGAGCTTTGAAACCGAATACGTTACCAACCAATGAGGTTAGCAAGTTGGTTACAGAACCTTCTTCAAACAAGTCAAGAGGATACGCGATGTAAGCGATGTATTGATTGTCTTCGTTGGGTACTGGTTCGACATCATAGCAACGACCTTTGTAGCGATCGAGGTCGGTCAACAAGTCTGTCCATACAGTTGTCCATGTACCTGTGGAAGATTCAGCAGCTACCGCAGCAGCAGCTTCTTCTGGAGGTACGCCTGGTTGAGGCACGAAACGGAAAGCAGCGAGAAGGTCGGTATCTCTGGGAGTGTAATCAGGGGTATAGTACTTTAGTTTATAGTCCTGTACACCTGCGTCATAGCCAGCTTTGGCTTTAGACTGTGTTTGTGAGTAAGACATTAATATCTCCTTACTAAATTTTAATAAAAGTCGGAAAACTGCACGAAGTGCCGCAAAAAACTTTAAGAGTCAGAGTCAAGCGTCAAATCAAAAATTAAAGAAAAGTTAAAAATCTATTAAAAATCTAATTAGCTCTTTGAAATCTGGTTCTTTAGTGAAATAATTTTTTGCTTGATACTTTATATAAGTTAATCCTATCAGGAGTTCTTCGTGTGAAGCCCTTGAGCGATATCTATAATTTAAACATAAAGTGCGTATCCAGATTTACTTTTTTTCTAAAAAAAAATTTCTGAAAGCCTTATATTCAGCTAGAAATACATATAAAAAATATATATGACTCCAATAAGGGAGATATATCCTCTAGTAGATGTTTATTATATTTTCTTGGGAATCAAAATATATAAAAGCCTTTATAGACAAGCATTTCTGAGAAATTTCACCCCTGAATTTCCTTTAAACCAATTTAGGGTTTGTCAATTGGATTTGCCGATCGCCTGCTCAATACTGATATAAAAACTAATATGATTGGTCAGTAATTCTAATCAGATTAAAATAATATTAGAAATACTAATATCTCTTATATCAATACAAAATGATTGTTTTTAGCCAGACTTTGTTGTTAAGTTAACTGTTGATTTGATTAGAGTATTTATACTCATTGAAATATTTTTTTTAGCCTTAAGGAATTTGTTTAGAGAGCCAAGCTAACAGGACTAGTTCTAAACTCTGGTTGTTTTTATGCATTTCTTGCTTTACCCACTGCGCGATCGCATCGATCGCTGAGAAGCTAGAACCTGCTTTCCACTTGACATCTAGTCCCATTGAGGTGAGGTGTGTCCCTTCGAGAGTCTGCAAACTCACGGTTGTAGGAAATTTTTGCTTAAGGATCTTGGAAAGAATCGAAATTTCATCAATGCCATCGTCTACGAATTTGACTAATAAATTATTGGCAGTCTGATAATTGGCGGTGATTAGTTGCTCGGTTTCTTTGGGGGTGGGCGTGAACTCCATCGAGGACATTTCGGGGATAGTGCCAGCTAGTTCTTTAAAAAATGGAATTGAGCGATCGGCGCTGTAGTTGTTGTAGGCAATGTAAATATTGCCAGCGCGAGTGGTTTTGTAAAGACTATTAATTAGTAAATGAATCTTGCAACCCATGCTATGTCCCATGCCAAATACTGGGAAATAATCGAGAAATAGTTTGCTCCGCGCTTTGCGAAAGGAGGTGTTAACGTCACGGGCGATCTGGCGATGGTCAAAGGTATTGTTCAAAAATGGTGTAGCCACGATCGCATAATTATTCTGGGCAAGCTGTTCTAATACGCGACCATAGGCAACATGGGGCGCAGCCGCAAAAAATGCACCACCGAGAAAGTGAATTACACCCTTGGGTTTAGCTGGGGTCAGCACCCAATTTTCTTCAACTTGCTGCCATTGCATCGGTTTTACCACTGTTTGTGTTTTACACTTCTTTACATCTGACTTATCTTAATCAATTCATCTATGGAATCAAATATTTTTACATCGCTGATCTTACCGATCGCTCTGGGAACAATGATGCTTGGGATGGGTTTATCCCTTGTGCCAGAAGATTTTCAGCGAGTGGGGAAATATCCTAAAGCCGTGATCATTGGTTTAGTCAGTCAATTGATGGTATTGCCGATGATTGGGTTTGCGATCACTAAGATTGTTCCGATGCAACCTGCGATCGCCACAGGTTTGATGATTATTGCCTTATGTCCTGGAGGTGTTTCCTCAAACTTGGTGACATTTTTAGCGAAGGGTGATGTTGCCCTGAGCGTGACATTAACGGCTTTAAGCAGTCTTATCACTATATTTACGATTCCCATTTTCGCTAATCTGGCTAGCCAACATTTCTTTGGACAAAGTGCGGCGATCGAGTTGCCGATTGGGACGACAATTCTACAAATTTTTGTGATTACCTTTTTACCGACTGCGATCGGGATGACCATTCGCCAATTTGCGCCCACCCTGTCCGCAAAATTAGAAAAAGTAACCAGTGTTTCGGCTGCGTCATTACTTGCCTTGATTATTCTGTTGCTGATTATTAAAGAATGGAGCCGTCTACCAAATTTTATTCTCCAAGTTGGAGTAGGGGTTTTGCTATTAAATACCCTTTCCATGTTGGCAGGATTTTATTTGAGTAAGCTTTTTAACCTCAATTCCAAACAACAAATTTGCATTACCATCGAAGTAGGAATGCAAAATGGAACGTTAGCGATCGCTATTACCGCAGGACTACTAAATAATCCTGATATGGCAATTCCCGCAGCAATTTACAGCTTATTAATGTATGTAACGGGACTATTAGCGATCGGTTATGGTCGTCAACTCGCAAAATCAAAAAATCTGTGACATCCTCTAATCCGTGATTCAGACTTATTCGCGATTGGGTTTGTCAGTCGCTTTGTTCAGTAGCCATAGAGAGCAAACGAGTCCCACAAAATGAGCAAAAATAATATTAAAACTTGCTTGAATAATCTGAAAATCTAGAGGCTGAATCACCGAGTTAAAACTTCCTGCCCCTGGTAAAATCGCTTGTCCTTGTCCTGCTCTCAGTGTCAAAGCGCCAATAATCGCAAAGGCTCCGAGCAAAGTCACAAACATTCCCACAAGATTAATGATCAAGCCAATTTTGATCTGAAATACGGTTTGGCTTTTAGTGGGGCGATCGGGCGATCGCAGTTTTTTTGCCATTTGTGTATAGCGATAATTCCAGAAAATACTTGCGCCTAATATGGCTACACCCACCCACGCAAAGCTCAAACCTGGTAAAGATGCGGGACTAGTATCTAATCCTGTTGTCGGATTTAGCTGATTGCCACGAGGGAATAAGAAAAGTTGTAATAAAACGACTGAAGAAACAACGCACAAGACAACCTGCGTCCAAAATGAAGCCCAGCCCCAGCGCCGAAATGCTAAAACAACCCGCAACACATTGGGCGAGACATCGCTGTTATCATCTTCTTTTTTAGCGTTTTTTAATTCTCTGGGCATAGCTGGCTAGTTGGGCGAGTAAAACTGTAAATACTATAGCGCTTTGCGCTTTCATCCAAAAAGTAAAAAGGGCGCTCTGCGCCCTTTTTTATTAATGATATTTCGAGATATCTTCGCCTTTTTCAGCGAGATAACTTAGCGATCGGAACCGTAAACCCACTAGTTGATCATATAAAGGATTAATTTCGCACATCGCAGGAATATGCATGATTTTGCGTCCAAACAAAGATAGATCTCGCTCAAAGGGGCATTGGGCGGGGACAATTTTGCAGATCAAATTGGCAAGCCGTAAATCATGAACATCCATGTGATCAAGCCATTCTTTAACAGGCTCCAAAAGATCGGGATGATGCTCATCTTCATGAGAGGCTGCTTCTAGCTTGATGCGTAATTCGTTAATCGCCGTGACTTCTTGATCGAGGGCTGTACAAAAATCCTGAATAACCTGATCTTCACTATCGGTATACTTGCCATCGGCAAGCGCCATCATCACTGCCATCCGCAAAAAATTCTGACCGATGCGGCGATCGCTACCCAATGCATCAGCCAGATCTTGAGCGCTAATTGGCTCGGAATTAGAGATCCTTACTTCTTCGCCCCATTCTTCGCTATGGCTAATTTGATCAAATAGGGTTCGTTCAGATTCGCTATACTCATTGTCGGCGAGAGCCACACTCATCAGTCCCCGCAGCCAAGCTGATATCTGGGCTTGAGTATAAGGTGGGTGTTTATGGTCTGTAAGATTTGTTGACATAACAGGTTAGTCTACGAGTTGAATAAATAATAGATTGATTTTCTTAAAAGCGAAATTGAAGGCTACTTTTTAATTATTTAGAGGTTGTGCTTGTTGTTGCAGTCGCCGAAGGTTTGGCTTTAGTTGCCTTAGTAGTTTTGGCAGTAGTTTTAGGAGCAGTTTTGGTTGTTGTGGTTTTAGTTGTTGCGGTTTTAGTTGTTTTAGCAGTTGTGGATTTTACTGCGGATTTTGTAGTTGTTTTTTTTGTAGTTGTCTTCTTTGCGTCATCGGAATCAGACTTACTGCGTTTGGTAGTCCCCTTACTCACACCTTTACCAATTTTGCCAGATTTACTTGCCAACATCGATAAAGCCTCTTCTAGGGTTAAGCCTTCAACGGTTTGCTCCTTGGTTAATGACACATTCACTTTGCCATGTTTGACGTATGCGCCATACTTGCCATCAAGAATCTCGATCGCTTCTTCATCATCTGGATGATTACCAAGAGATTTCAAAACTTTAGCCGCCGATGCTCCGCGTAGGGTTTTCGGTTGAGCGAGAAGTTCTAAGCCGCGCTCAAAGGTAATCGAGTAGGGATCATCAGTGGATTTGAGCGATCGATTATCGTCTTTGTCACCGTTGCCCTTGACATGACAAACATAGGGACCAAAACGCCCTGTATTTACAAATACGCGATGACCCGTATCAGGATGTTCCCCTAGAGTGCGTGGTAAAGCTAGCAACTTCACGGCAATCTCAACGGTGACATTTTCGGGCTGCATTCCCTTCGGCAATGATGCACGTTTCGGTTTGGGGACTGCATCCGTTGCTTGTCCCAATTGAACATAGGGACCATACTGCCCCATCATCATGAAGATTGGTTCGTTGAGTTCTGGATGAATACCAACTTGATCAGGCCCTTCGAGTTTCTGCTTGAGGAGAAGTTCGATTTTTTCAGGGACTAAATCAGAGGGGGTTAAGTTTTGTGGGATCGAAGAGTTGACCATGCGATCGCCTTCGCCAACTTGGATATAAGCACCGAATTTACCAATCTTGACTTTAACCGCATCATCCAAGCCTTCAAGTCTAACTGTCCGCGCTGACTCTCCATCAATTAGGCTATCGCGAGACTTCACCTGTCCACTCAAGCCCTCTTCTCCTGAGTAGAATTTTTTGAGATAAGGCAGCCATTCCACGCTACCTGTGGAAATATCATCAAGGGTCTGTTCCATTTTCGAGGTGAAACTGGGATCGACGAGATTGGGGAAATGCTCCTCTAATAAACTCGTCACTGCAAAGGCTGTAAACGTGGGAATCAAGGCATTATTAATTAGCTGCACATAACCGCGATCGCAGATTGTGCCGATAATGCTGGCGTAGGTACTGGGGCGACCGATGCCTTCACTTTCTAGCATCTTAACGAGAGCGGCTTCGGTAAACCTTGCAGGGGGTTGGGTTTCATGCCCCACCGTATTTAATTCATGACATACGGGATGATCGCCAATTTTCAATGGTGGTAACATTACTTCTTTTTCTTCGAGGGCGGCATCAGGATCATCAGAACCTTCGACATAGGCGCGGAAAAATCCTGCGAAGTCAATGCGTTTACCCGAAGCCCGAAATAACGCATCTTCAACAGTCAACTGGACGCTAAGCATGGTCAACTGAGCATCCGCCATCTGTGAGGCAACGGTACGCTTCCAGATCAGGTCATAGAGGGCTAGTTCACGACCTGATAAACCTGTTTCTTGAGGTGTGCGGAAAGATTCACCCGCAGGACGAATCGCTTCGTGAGCTTCCTGTGCGCCTTTGGATTTGGTCACATATTGACGCGGTTCTTTGCTAAGGAAATTATTGCCATACATTTTGGTGACGCATTGACGCGCTGCGGTAATCGCCTGTTGCGACAGATGCACCGAGTCAGTCCGCATGTAGGTAATAAAACCCTGCTCATACAAGGCTTGAGCCACGCGCATTGAGTCCCTTGCCGACAGACGCAATTTACGGTTTGCCTCCTGTTGCAATGTCGATGTTGTAAAAGGTGGTGATGGCTTGCGAGTGGTGGGTCGCTCTTCCAGATTGCTGACTGACCAGACCTTCCCATTTAAACGATTTTGCAAAGCGATCGCTGCCGCCTCATCCAACAATAAAACCTTGCGTCCCTTGGCAATTTTGCCTGTTGATTCATCAAAGTCTTTACCGATCGCCACATTCACGCCGCCGACCGAGACTAACTGCACAGGAAATTCTTGCTTAGGAGCATAGAGACTTGCCTTTAAATCCCAATAGCTACCCGATTTAAAAGCGCGGCGCTCTCGCTCACGATTCACAATCACGCGCACAGCCACTGACTGTACTCGTCCAGCCGAAAGCCCCCATGCAATTTTTTTCCAAAGCAAAGGTGAGAGGGTATACCCAACTAAGCGATCGAGAATACGGCGAGTTTCTTGGGCATGGACAAGGCGATCGTCGATTTGGCGGCAATTTTTCAATGCGCCCTTAATTGCTTCAGAGGTGATTTCGTGGAACACCATCCGTTTGATCGGCACTTTCGGTTGCAAAATTTGCAATAAATGCCAAGAAATACTTTCCCCCTCACGATCTTCGTCAGTTGCCAGAATGACTTCTTTAACGCCTTTTAGGGCAGCTTTAAGTTCACGGACGATCTTTTTCTTGTCGTCTGGCACAATATATAATGGCTCAAAATCGGCATCGACATTGACACCGAGCTTCGCCCAATCAAAGGCTTTTAGCTCCGCAGGAATATCACTAGCTGATTGTGGCAAATCGCGCACATGCCCCATCGAAGCTTCTACTCGATACTCAGAGGGCAGAAAGTTGCGAATGGTGCGAGCTTTAGTGGGCGATTCGACAATGACAAGGGTAGACATATTAGCCTGCAAGGTTTGCGGTAATCAACGCGGAAATTAAGCGGGAAGTAATTAAGAGGAGGAGTAAGATAACAAATCAAAATTTGATGTTAGCCCCTCTTAACCTATATACACTTATATAGAGACTTATATAGAGTGTTTATACATAAATTTGATATTTTTTCGTAGAGGGTAACTACACTAGCAGCTTTCCCGAAACCACTGGTTGTAAGTTTAGCCATTTAATGCATAGGTCTCAATTAATGCATGGAAAGTTGTATCACGCAAGCAATTAAATCAAGAACTAAATCAAGAACAAGCCTACTTACAATTTGCCCCGATACCCCGATAATTCGGCAAGAGTTTCTAAAGATCGGCTCCCAGCGTAGATTCTGCCATTAATTTCCCAACTGGGGAAAGCACGTACCCGCTTACTTTGACAAAGCTGAGTCTGAGGCTTAACCCCGCGTTGATCGCATTCAATTACCTCTAACTGATTAACGGCTTCTTTGCCAAAGCGTTGCTTTTGGGTATGGCAATGGGGACACCAAAAGGCGGTGTATAGTTTTGCGCCAGTTTTGCGTAAATGCTTAGCCAAACCGATCGCCCCGCTTGATGAATCCGATGTAACTCGTGGTGCAGCTTCTTGAGCGATCGCTATTTCTGTCAGTTGTGGGGCAAATGTTAAAGCTGAAATACCTGTAAGGCTGGCGATCGCAAATGTAACTGGTGCAAGGGACAAGAAAAACTTCATAAGTGTTGCGGATTCAAAGGTACTAGTGTAAACATAATTTAAATTGGACTTTGGACAAGATTGAAGCAAAGAAAGATCGGGATTAAGCGAAAAGGGATAATGATAGTTTCAACTTTCAACCGAAAACAAATCATCATCCCTAAACCCATTATGCCAACAATTGTCACA
>JBILGV010000186.1:0-3220 GCA_044350865.1 Pseudanabaena sp.
AAAAATATTTGTCTGCCTTTCCTGCATTGATTCCTAACCTCTTCTATCTCTTAGTTATTGTAACATTTATCTATTCTAATTCCTCTAACCCCTTGCCATGTCTATACCTATTTTTAGAGATGCCCTTATGCTTAAGTTACCCTTCGCGCTGCCGCGATCGCTTGCCAAGTTTTTCGAGAGTAGTACCGCACTTTTCACATCACCTTTCAAAGATGCCCGCGATTACCAGATTTTGTTTCTGTCGGTATTTTTGTTATTAGGCGTAAGTACCCGTGACTGGTCACTCAAACCGATCGCGATCGCCCTAACCTTTGCGACTTGTTGGTTAACCCAAATATGCATGATATCGATGTTCCCATCACCATCACAGCCAGAAAAAGAACGCTGGACATCACTAAAAAGTGCCACGATTACAGGCTTAGGATTGAGCTTGTTATTGCGTTCCGATAGCTATGGCGCGATCGCTTGTGCAGCTTTTTTGGCGATCGCCAGCAAATTTATCTTTCGGACTAATGGCAAACATTGGTTCAATCCCGCCAACTTTGGCATCGTCATGGTGTTGTTATTAGATCAATATGTTTGGAATAACCATGCATGGGTATCGAATGGACAATGGGGCGAAGATAGCTTGTATGCCCTCGTATTTCTCGGTTTAGGCGGGATCGTCCTCAAAAAAGTTGGGCGTTGGGATACCAGTTTCATGTTTTTAGCCGCCTATTCTCTTTTGGAAGGATTGCGTAATCTTTGGCTCGGTTGGACTTGGGATGTCTTAGCTCACCGTCTTACCAGTGGTTCGCTCTTATTGTTTGCCCTGTTTATGATTACCGATCCCCGTTCCATTCCCAATGCCAAAAATGCACGGTTAATTTGGGCTGTAGCGATCGCGGTATTAGCATTTATTTTCCGCAATGTATTCTTTAACTCCGATGCAATGTTTTACGCATTATTTCTGATTTCACCGCTCACAGTTTTAGGCGATCGCTTATGGAAAGCACCGCGTTTTCAATGGCTACCTAAGCGCTACAGCCTAATGCCAATGCGCGTATTAAGTGCAGTATTGGCTTGTTTGGTCATGTTTTCCTATTCACCCGCCGCCTTTGCCTTCTGTGGTTTTTATGTATCCCAAGCCGATGCGAGTCTTTTTAATAAAGCTTCGCAAGTGGCGATCGCTCGTGACGGCAATCGCACGGTTTTGACGATGGCGAATGACTATCAAGGCAATGTTAAGGATTTTGCGTTAGTTGTGCCAGTGCCAGTTCTGCTCAAAAAAGAACAAGTCCGTCTTGGTGAACAGAAAATTCTTGATCGCCTTGATTCCTTTAGCGCCCCACGCTTGGTGGAATACTTTGATTCCAATCCTTGCGCTCGATATAGAGGCGACAATATAGTCCAGGGTAATAATAATATGGTTAGAAGCTCTGCGGCTCCAGCCCTAGAATCTAGAGTCCGCCGTGATTATCAAGTCACGATCGAAGCCAAATTTGCCGTTGGCGAATATGACATTCTCATTCTCAGTGCCAAGGATTCCGATGGTTTAGAATCTTGGTTAATTGATAATGACTACAAAATTCCTCAAGGTGCAAAAGACTTACTTCAGCCCTATATTCGCCAAAACATGAAGTTCTTTGTCGCGAAGGTAAATATTGCCGAACTCGACAAAACTGGTTCACAATCATTACGCCCTCTGATGATGGCTTTTGAATCGCCCAAATTCATGTTACCGATTCGGTTAGGAATGCTGAATGCTAACGGTGATCAAGATTTGCTAGTCTACATCCTCTCTCCTAAAGGACAAGCAGAAGTCGCTAACTATCGCACCATCAAAGTGCCATCGGGTTCGGATATTCCTGTCTATGTGAAGAATGAATTTGGTGATTTTTATAAATCAATGTTCAAAACTTCCTACGAAAAAGAAGGTAAGAAGGTTGCCTTTTTGGAATATGCATGGGATATGTCCAGTTGTGATCCTTGCTCGGCAGAGCCGCTTTCCAATGATGAACTTCGCAAGGCAGGTGTATTTTGGCTAGATTCACCTAACAATTCTGGGATTATGCCATCGAGTCGCCGTCGTCCTGTATTTGCTCCGAATAATGGCAGGGTGTTTATCACCCGATTACATGTCCGCTATAGTCGCGATAAATTCCCTGAAGACTTGACTTTTAAGGAAACTTCTAATCAAGAATCCTTTCAAGGACGTTATGTTTTGCGACATCCCTTTAAAGGCGAAACAACCTGTGCTGCTGGTCAAGAATATCAGCGATCGCTACGTCCTCGATTTGAGAAGGAGGCACAAACATTGGCAAGATTAACAAATTGGGACATTGCCGATATTCGTCGTAAAATGAATATTTCAGTTCTACCCGCCCCCGTAGAAGTTCCTTTCTGGGAAAATCTCTGGAAATAGTCGATTCGGCATATTTCCCAACAGAAATATATATGACTTTGCGCTGAATGTTAACTCGGCGCAAAGCTATGTATCGATACTGAAAACCATTTAAAATTTGTGGGTAATCTCTAGTAGGTAGATTACAGAAAATCAATGGATAAAGAGAACGTTTATATTATTATTCCTGTCCACAATCGCAAAGCGATCACACTTCAATGTTTAGATACCCTACAAAAAAATGGCGATCGCGATAAATATCATGTAATCGTCGTTGATGATGGCTCAACCGATGGAACCAGTGAAGCAATTAAGTCTCTTTATCCAGATGTGGTAATTTTGGCAGGAGATGGTAATTTATGGTGGACAGGGGCAATTAAAAAGGGAATGGAATATGCCTATGAGCAAGGTGCAGAATATTTAATCTGGCTAAATGATGATTGTTATCCTAAAAAAGATACTATTTTAAAATTAATTAATACTTGCCAATCATATGAAAACACTATTGTTGGAGCGCAATGCTTAGACTCCGAAACCTTGCATCCAAGCTATGGAGGAATTATAGCCAAAGGGAATAATATTGTTGCCGTTCATGCTTTACAAGATAAAGTAATAGAATGTGATGGCTTAAATGGAAATTTAGTTTGTATGCATCATACTATTGTCGGAAATATTGGCTATCCACAATTTAAAATATTCCCTCAATATCATGGAGATTCCACCTACACTAGTCGAGCTAGAAAAAAAGGATATAGGCTATTGATTCAAGGGGATGCGATCGCTTTTTGTAAAAACGATCACTCTAAAATTTCTTGGTTAAATCCCGATAAACCCTTA
>JBILGV010000061.1:0-29640 GCA_044350865.1 Pseudanabaena sp.
ATCGATTTAGTGAGTTGAGACGAAAAATCGGGGGCGTTAGTGAGAAAATGCTCGCGCAAAGCTTGCAAACGTTAGCAGAAGATGGTTTTGTCCTGCGAGTGTCTCACCCTGTTGTGCCACCCTTTGTTGAGTACAGCCTCACGCCTCTGGGAGAAGAAGTTGCCGAGCATGTTGCCACCTTGACTGACTGGATTGAGGTAAATCTACCAAGGGTGCTGAACGCCAGAGATAGATCTCTTTGACAGAATGTTGATCGCTCAATCTCAGATAGAGGGTATGACGCTTGTAAACGCAGATTCAACGTTTGATAGATATGATGTTTCTCTGATTTGGGCAGCCAGTTAGGAAAATATACATATCCGTTTTGGGCAGACAGCTAGGAAAATATACATATCCGTTCAAAAAGTTTCTTGGGAAAAGTTCCACAATCCTGATAAAATTGCTGAGCTTGATTGATACTATTTCTTGCAATTTCTTGCCGCCCTTAGTGCAATTTTAGCGATTATCCCTAACAAACATCTCGGAAATATGCGTCTATCTCAAATGCTTTGGGTCACTCTCCGCGAAGATCCCGCCGAAGCAGAATTGCCAAGCCATAAATTATTGTTGCGTGCAGGTTACATCAGGCGCGTAGGGTCAGGCTTGTATGTTTACCTGCCGCTTATGTGGCGCGTTTTGCAGAAGATCTCGGCGATCGTGCGTGAAGAGATGAATAAAACAGGGGCGCAAGAATGTTTGTTGACGCAACTGCAACCTGCGGAACTGTGGCAGGAGTCAGGACGTTGGGATACTTATACTAAAGCTGAAGGAATCATGTTTGCCCTCACCGATCGCGCTGGTCGTGAAGTTGGTCTGGGTCCTACCCATGAAGAAATTATTACTGCGATCGCTAGGGATGCCATCCGTTCCTATCGGCAACTGCCACAGCATTTGTATCAGATCCAAACTAAATTCCGCGATGAGATTCGTCCTAGATTTGGCTTGATGCGTGGGCGGGAATTTATCATGAAAGATGGTTATTCATTCCATAGCACTGAAGAAAGTCTCAAAGAAACCTACTATGAGATGGATCGCGCCTATCGAAATATGTTCGATCGCTGTGGCTTGAAATTTCGCGCCGTAGAAGCGGACTCAGGGGCGATCGGTGGTTCAGGTTCGCAGGAATTTATGGTGCTAGCCGAAGCTGGTGAAGATGATATTCTCTTTACGGAAGATAGTAGCTATGCCGCTAATGTCGAGAAAGCCGTATCGCTTCCACCTGATGCGGTTCCTTCCCATTTTGATAAATTCGAGAAAGTCCATACACCGAAAAAAGGAACGATTGAAACAGTCTGCAAGGCTCTAAAATGTGATCCTACTCAGGTCGTTAAACAGGTTCTCTATCAAGTTATCTATGATAATGGCACAACAGTTTTAGTGCTAGTCAGTATTCGTGGCGATCGCGATGTTAACGAAGTGAAGTTACAAAATGAATTGACGAAGTTAGCCGCTAATTACGGCGGTAAAGCAATTATCAACCTCCAAGTTGCCGATGTGGAATCTCAACAAAAATGGGCGCATTCTCAACTTCCTCTCGGATTTATTGCCCCTAGTCTTGAAGATTCCTATATTGATGCGACTGCATCGGTTACATCAAAATTCCTGCGTTTAGCCGATCGCACTGTCGCTGAGTTAACAAACTTTGTGACAGGTGCAAATGAAACTGATTATCATGTTGTCGGTGCAAATTGGGGTAAAGATTTCGCCTTGCCTACGGTAGTGAATCTCGATAAAGCTAAGGCAGGCGATCGCGCTGTCCATGATCCTTCGCAAATTTTGCAAACCGCTAGAGGCATTGAAGTCGGTCATATCTTCCAATTGGGAACCAAATATTCTCAAGCGATGAAAGCAACTTTCACCAACGAGCAAGGTGAGGAACTTCCCCTCGTTATGGGTTGCTATGGTTTAGGGGTATCGCGTCTCGCCCAAGCCGCAGTTGAACAGTCCCACGACAAAGATGGCATCATCTGGAATAAAGCGATCGCTCCCTATCATGTGGTCGTCACCGTTCCCAATGTTGGCGATGCTAAGCAAATGGAAGTTGGCGAAAAACTATATGCGGAACTCAATGCTGCGAACATCGAAGTTTTGCTAGATGATCGCGATGAACGCGCTGGCGTGAAGTTTAAAGATGCCGATCTTGTTGGTATTCCTTATCGGGTGGTCACGGGCAAAGCGATCGCTGATGGCAAGGTGGAAATCGTTAATCGGGCAACGAAGGTGGCGACATTGGTAGCGATCGAGTCAGTGGTTGAGTACTTGCAGAACGAACTCAAATAACTTAAGGCAAGCCGACTTTGTGTTCTGCTCTGTGTTGGTAATGTGATCGCTATACTGTGAGCCGCGATTTTTAGGCGATCGCTATTACTGTGAGTTATAAATTTTAAACGATATTGCAATCTCAGACTATAATTTAATCTAATATTGGATCTACAAAAATCAAGTAGGAATCAACAATCTACGCAAGGACATCACAACTATGGGAATGACACTCACCGAAAAGATTTTGGCAAAAGCGTCAGGCAAGAGCCACGTTAGCCCTGGCGAAAATATTTGGGTGAATGCCGACCTACTGATGACCCACGATGTTTGTGGACCTGGTACGATTGGCATCTTTAAAAAAGAATTTGGTAGTGACGCGAAGGTTTGGGACAAAGAAAAAATTGTCTTGATTCCTGATCACTATATTTTTACTAGTGACGCAAGAGCTAATCGTAACGTGGATATTTTGCGTGATTTTGCTGAAGAGCAAGATATTAAGTATTTTTACGACATTACCGATCTCTCCAATTTTAAAGCAAACCCCGATTACAAAGGCGTTTGTCACGTCGCCCTTGCTCAAGAAGGACATACTCGCCCAGGGGAAGTATTGTTCGGCACTGACTCCCATACCTGTAACGCAGGAGCCTTTGGACAGTTTGCTACGGGGATCGGCAATACTGATGCTGCCTTTATCATGGGGACTGGCAAACTCTTGATCAAAGTGCCAGCCTCAATGCGATTTGAGTTTGACGGTGAATTGCCCCCCTATTTGTTGGCAAAAGATTTAATCTTGCATGTGATCGGTGATATCAGCGTCAGTGGTGCAAACTATCGCGCTTTGCAGATCGGTGGTGAGGCGATCGCGAAAATGTCGATGGAGGAGCGGATGACTCTCTGTAACATGGCGATCGAGGCGGGTGGTAAAAATGGTGTGATTGCGCCCGATCAAACTACCTTTGACTATGTGCGATCGCGCACTGATAAGCCCTTCGAGTCACTCTATGCCGATGCTGATGCTAGTTATTATCATGTCAAGCATTACGATGTCTCTAAATTAGAGCCTGTGGTGGCTAAGCCCCATTCTCCTGACAATCGCGCCCTTGTCCGCGAAGTACAGGATGTGAAGATCGATCGCGTTTATATCGGCTCCTGTACTGGTGGCAAATCCGAGGACTTTTACCATGCCGCAAAATTACTCAAGGGTCAGGAGGTGAAGGTTCCGACCTATCTTGTCCCCGCAACCCAGAAGGTTTACAACGATCTGTTTACTTTAAAAATCGATGGGTTAACTCTTTCGGAGATTTTCTTGCAATCAGGTTGTATCGAACCCGCTTCGCCTTCCTGTGCCGCTTGTTTGGGGGGACCTCAAGATACATTTGGACGGGTCAACGAAGCTGAAGTTTGTGTATCAACCACAAATCGTAATTTCCCTGGACGGATGGGCAATAAGCAAGCGCAAATTTACCTTGCTTCGCCATATACAGCCGCCGCTTCCGCTTTAACAGGGCATATTACCGATCCCCGTGATTTTATGTAAACGAAATCTTCATCAAGAAGGATGCTTTGCCGCCTTTTTAATGAGACTGTTAAGATTCTGTTACGAATTTTACTAAAAAAGCCTAGATGTGATTCGATCTTAGTTCTACGAACATGACTTCAAACTCATATTAATTGTTTGACGGCGATCGCATCAGGATTGTGAATGAGTACAAACACTCTAAATATTAACCATAATATTGACCATAATAGCCTTGACAAAAAACTTGAAGATAGGGTTGCTGAAAATTACCGATCGCAAGGTTATGAAGTTATTCATAGCCCTAATGTAAATGAGATCCCCTTTGATTTAGACAATTATTGTCCAGACTTATTGGTAAAAACATCGGTAAATCGCGGCTTAATCATTGAGATCGAAGCCAGTGCTACAAATTTAGCAATTGAGCGCTACTCTAAAATTGCCAAAGCTATTTCCGAATACGGCGATTGGCGATTTTTATTGATCACATCTGAGGATGCGACTCCGATCGCTGAAGAAGATATTGCTGACGATCGCTTAACTCGTCCTGAAATCTTGAAACGCAAAGAGCGAATTGCCAAATTAATGTCGATCGGCGATCGCGAAGCTGCATTTATAGCTTTATGGATATTTGCTGAGATATTAATGAGAAGACATGCTAGACAAGTCTTTATTCCCATTGATCGATTGCCTACGATTTTGATGATTAATCATCTCTATGCTCAATCAGAAATTTCACTTGACCAGTTTGACCGAGCGATCGCTTTAATGGAAATTAGAAATCGGGTCGCCCACGGATTTTCGGTCAAGGCACTAAGCCTCAATGAGGCGATCGAAAATGTTTTAGCTTTGGTTGATGAATTTATTGCTATGGAAAAATAAACTTTGCTACACAGTCGTAGAGGCAATTGATGAATTGCCTCTACGATTGATTGTTTTTGGGAAAGATTTTAAGCGTTAGCTAAACCTTGCTGACGGGCCACCGCATGAACGGCGGCGGCGACAGCTTGAGAAACACGGGGATCAAAGACAGATGGGATAATAAAATCAGGCGCAAGATCGCTGCTACTAACTAGAGAAGCGATCGCCCTTGCTGCACCTAAATTCATCTGCGTGGTAATTTGAGTCACCCTTGCATCCAGCGCACCGCGAAAGATTCCAGGAAAGGCAAGTACGTTATTGATTTGATTCGCATAGTCACTGCGACCTGTGGCAATGACAGCAACATCATTTTCTACCAGTTCGGGCTGAATTTCAGGATTAGGATTAGCCATCGCGAACACAATCGGCGCAGGAGCCATGCTTCTAACCATTTCAGGGGTGAGCGCTCCCTTGACACTCAGTCCGATAAACATATCTGCTCCTTTGATCACATCCGCAAGAGAGCCTTGGCGATCGCTAGCAAATTCTAGTTTTTCGGGAGACAAGTCGGGACGATCTTTACTGATGCAGCCTCTAGAATCACACATCTCGATCTGCATGACACCTGCTTCACGCAGTAGCCTTGCTACAGCAATCCCCGATGCACCAGCCCCATTCATGACGATCCGTACCGTGTCAATCGGCTTACCGACAACCTTGAGCGCATTAATAGTAGCGGCTACAACCACGATCGCTGTGCCATGTTGGTCGTCGTGATAGACAGGAATATCTAATTCCGCTTTAAGGCGTTTTTCGATTTCAAAGCAGCGTGGGGCGCTAATATCTTCCAAATTGATCCCACCAAAGGTTGGGGCAATCCGCTTGACGGTTTCGACAATTTCATCCACATCTTTGGTATTTAAACAAATGGGGAATGCATCTAGCCCTGCAAACTGTTTAAATAGCATCGCCTTGCCTTCCATGACGGGCATTGCGGCTTCTGGTCCAATATCACCTAAGCCTAAAACCGCCGTGCCATCGGTGACAACGGCGATCGTGTTGCATTTAATCGTGTAGTCATATGCCTTGCGCTTGTCGCCCGCGATCGCCATGCAGACGCGCCCCACTCCAGGGGTATAGACCATCGCCAGATCATCTTGCCCCTTCACCGCTACTTTTGATTCAACATGGATTTTGCCACCTTTGTGAACTTGGAAAGTGCGATCGTAAACATCAAGAACCCGAATTTCGGGAATTTCCTTCACAACAGCAATCAATTGATCCATATGGTCAGCACTATAAGCATTCACCGTTACGTCGCGCACGGATATTTTGCGTGTCTGTTGGATTAAGTCGATCTGTCCTAGATTCCCCCCCGCTTCAGCTAAAGCGCTAATGACAGAAGATAGCGTTCCTGCGCGATTGAGGAGTTGCACACGGATGGTCAAGCTAAAGCTGGGGTTGGGTGTTAATTGTTGCATCGTGAGGAATAAGTAATTACAGAGTTTCAGGTTCTCCTGATTGTACGCAATGTTAACTGATCATTTGTCAGTGTTGCGTTACAAATCACACGATTTTTGGATTATTTCTTAAAGACATTTGCGACCTGACGCGCCGAGGCTCTGTTTGAGAATGTATGATAGCAATAGCTTCAATCGTTTAAGAGAGGTAGCTATGACGATCGCATTAGACAAGCCCATTGCAACTATCGTGCAACCATCCCCAAAGATGACCCTTGAGGAATTCTTGGAGTATGACGATGACACCGAAGTAATGTATGAATTTGTGGATGGAGAACCAATATTAATGGCGACTGAAAGTGAAATTAATCGGCGTATTGCCATGTTTATAGTTATTTGCCTCGCTCAATTGGGCATTCCTTTCTATCGTTTATCAATGAAGACAGAAATTATTACCACTGGTTCACGGATGCGGATTCCTGATTTGGTTGTGTTTTCGGAAGAGTTGGCTAAGGTGATGGAAGGGGCAAAGCGATCGCTAATAGTTTCAGATATGCCAGCGCCGTTATTAGTGGTCGAGGTAGTTAGTCCAAATCAAAGTAGTCGGGATTATCGGCATAAGCGATCGGAATATGCAGCGCGGGGTATTTCGGAATATTGGATTGTCGATCCGATTTTGGGACGAGTGACCGTATTGGAATGGGTGGATGGATTTTATGAAGAGAAGGTATATGAAGGGGAACAAATTATTATTTCGCCAGTATTTACAGAGTTAAAGTTAACGGCTTTTCAAATTTTACAGCAGTAATTTATAGGAGTAAATTATAGTTGACCTAACCCAAATGCAGCAGCTTTAAAGGTTGTATACTTTCAACGTATAGATACTCTAGTAGCTTGCCGATCTTTAGCTGAGTTATAATTAGCTCACCAAATGTAGCACGAAAAGAGCGAGCCGATATGACCATCGCTACTGACCAAACTCAAACCCGAACTCAACAGGTAATATCCCATCACGCTCTCTATGAACAGGATTTTTGTCTGTGGGTCGAGCAGGCTTTAGTGCTATTGCGTGAGGGAAATCTTCGGGATTTGGACTTAGAGAATTTGCTTGAAGAAATTGCAGACATGAGTAATAGCCAAAAGCAAGCATTAGAAAGTAATCTCAAAATCATTCTCATGCACTTGCTCAAATATAAATACCAACCTGATAAAAGAACAAATAGTTGGCGCTATACCATAGTCGAACATCGTCAAAGAATCCGCAAAGCTTTTAAAAATAGCCCTAGCCTGAAAAGACATTTCTTAGACGAGTTTGCCGATGTCTATCTAGATGCGAGAAAACTTGCCTCAGTTGAGACAAATATTTCTATAGATACCTTTCCGATAACATCGCCTTTTACTGTATCTCAGGTTTTAGATGAGGATTATTTGCCTGAATAAGGGCTATATTTTGATTATTCCGATGATTACCGATCAAAATCTGTGCGATCAAATTTCAGCAGTTTATTTCACTGCTAGATGCGTCAGTAACCCCTAACGAGAGATTGCACAAATTACTAACAACAAAATCTCCTTGGGAATCAACAATCTGTGGCATCTGAACAAGTACAACAAATAACGACCGAAGCAAGGGCAATTCTTTTAATTACGTTCTATCCAAATCATTGTTCTTGGCTCGACACCATTACTTCTCAAAATATTAGCAATCGCTCCACTCATACCCTTATCTAATCCATCTTTCTCTAAACCCAAGTTCCATTTAGATTGAAAATCTTGATAAGAAATGGAATAACTTTGACTATTGGTATCGGTGTAATAAATTTGTTGGGTTTGCGAATCGGCTCCCGTGACCACAATCCAATGCAAATAGGGAATCGAGCCAACATAAGCAACCTTAAAACCACCAACCCGAATCAAAGCGATCGCAGGTTTGCCCGATCGCACTAAATTAATTAGCTTATTGAAATTAGATTTTGCTGAACGCTTGACGCGATCACCTTCCCAGCGTTGCATTACTTGTTGTAAGGTCAGGGGCGGCGTACCTGTTCGCACGTCAATCCATTGATTTGTAAAGGGATTACGAATTTTCTCAGGTAAAAATAGTTTTTTGTCCGTGGCGGCTCTGACGATCTCATAGTCCACATTATGCCCGTAATAGCGCAGTACCCTTGCGGCTGAGTTTGGTCCACAACTCCATTCATCATTTTGAGCGCCCGTATCAGGTAGCTCGATGATTTGTGATGTACCTGTAGTTACGATTAGGTCTAGTTCGGGATTTAGTGGGGACTTTTGTTGTAGTTTTAGATGAGAACGATGGAGGGTGGCGATCGCTGATGGTGGGGGCGTGATTGTTAAGGCGATCGCTAATCCTGTAAGTACCAGTGTAATATTTTTAGAAAAACGCATAAAGAAACTCATCTAAAAAACTCGTTATGGACTTTTCGGTATTTTTGCAGCAATTTTTGAACGGCTTGTCGATTGGCAGTGTTTATGCCATTTTTGCGCTGGGCTACACATTAGTATTCTCGATTTTAGGAATTATTAACTTTGCTCATGGGGCAGTATTTACCCTTGGTGCTTATTTTACCTATGTTCTCTGTGGCGGTGCATTTGGATTTAATGGACTTTTAGCTAACTTATCTTTACCCAAAGAACTCCATTTACCCTTTTTTGTTGCCATTTTTGTCGGTAGTTTACTCGCGGGGGGCGTGAGTGTCCTGATTGAACGGATTGCGTTTCGACCATTACGCGATCGCAAGGCTGACCCATTACTAACTTTGGTATCGAGTTTGGGTGTTGCTGTGGCGATCGTGAATATCATTCAATATTTGGTGGGAGCCGAAAGCTATAATTTTCCCGCAAATATTTATGGTAATTTACCCGCCGCGATCAATTTCGGCACAATTGATAAGCCAATCGCCATTCGCACTGTGCAGATCGTCATTTTTGGTGTATCTGGCATAATTTTATCCATTCTCACCTACGCAATTAATTTTACGAAACTCGGTAAAGCCATGAAAGCGGTTGCCGAAGATGCGATTACCGCTAGCATGTTAGGAATTAATACTGATTTCTTTATCGTTTTGACCTTTTTTGTGTCTGGATTTTTAGGTGGATTTGCAGGAACATTAGTTGGTTCCAGTGTTAGTATTGCGGGTCCCTATTTTGGGATTGGCTTTGGTTTAAAAGGGCTAGCTGTAATAGTCTTGGGCGGCTTAGGTAACATCCCTGGGGCAGTTGTGGGCGGTTTAGTCTTAGGGCTTGCCGAGTCTTTTGTGCCATCGGATCAATCGGCTTACAAAGATGCAGTGGCTTTCGCTCTGTTGTTTATTGTTTTATTAGTACGTCCTCAAGGGTTGTTAGGCAAGACTTTTGTGCAGAAAGTGTAATATCAGGTCAGCGATCGCGTCTAAAAATTAACTCACGGAACTAGTGCCTTTTTCAAGCTGTCGTAGTTTAATTCATGATGTATTATGAAGCTAGTCGCTCCGAATAATATCATGTTTTATCCACGTCTTAGCGGCGATCGCTATATCAATCCACTCACAGATTTTGGCTTCAAGCGATTATTTGGAACTGAGCCGAACAAAAACCTGTTGATTGATTTTCTCAACGTAATATTACCAAGCCAACATCGGGTCAAAGATCTCACCTACCGCAGCACCGAAAACCTTGGCAATACTCCCCTCGATCGCAAAGCAGTATTCGATCTTTATTGTCAAAGCGAAAAGGGCGAGAAGTTTATTGTCGAAATGCAAAAGGCTAAACATAATTATTTCAAAGATCGAAGTATTTACTATGCATCCTTTCCCATTCAAGACCAAGCACCAAAAGGAGATTGGAACTACAAACTTGCCCCAGTTTATACGATTGGGATTTTAGACTTTGTTTTTGATGAAGATAAAAATGATGACGCTTTCCTGCATATCGTTGAACTAAAAGATCAAGATTGCAAAGTTTTCTATGAGAAGTTGAAATTTATTTATCTGGAATTACCAAAATTCAAAAAAACAATCGATCAACTAAACGACCATTTTGACAAGTGGTTATTTTTACTAAAACATCTACCTGAACTGGAAGAGCCACCTTTACTGTTGCAAGAAAATGTATTTATGCAATTGTTTGAAGTTGCACGGATTACGAACTTTACTCCAGTAGAAAGAGAGGCTTATGAAAATAGTTTAAAGTACTATCGAGACATGAATGGTGTGATCGAAACAGCGCGAGAAGAGGGTATTCAAGAAGGCAAAGCTCAAGGTGTGCAAGAGGGGAAAAGCTCGCTTCTGCTAAAACTGCTTTCTCGCAAACTAGGAACCATACCTGATGAAATTACATTTCTGTTGCATCAACTAGCGCCAGAACAATTAGATACATTGAGTGAAGCTTTGTTTGATTTAGAAAGTTTGGAAGATTTACACAATTGGCTCAAAAATATTAATGACTAGGAATTAGCGCGATCACGCGATCTAGTTCACTTCCCAGATTTTGATTGTGCGATCGCTGCGATCGCTGCGATGTTTGCATATTGACTATCTATCTAAGAGTGAATGCGTTTTTACATCTCCTGTAACAAGATTCCAAACTTGGACATCTCCTTTACTAGCAGTCGCCAGAGTCTTGCCATCACGACTCATGTGTACAGCAGTAATTACTGATTTGGCTTCAAAACTGCGTAAAAGCTTTAGACTACGTTGATTTGTCTGGGTTGCTGCTGGTCTTGTTGTTGTAGTTTGAGAGGACGCACTTTGTAATGTAGATGTAAAAGTGAATGCAGTGATAATGAGAGGGAGGAAATATTTTTGCATTGTCTATTTGCCTAAATAGGTGAGGTTTACGTTTGAGCAACCACTGCGATCGCAATTTGCAACAGAAAATCTCCTCGCTTTTCTATCTTGCGCCTTGACAAGATTGCAGAGCAACATTTTCACTAATCTCTGTTCTTACTCTGACAGTTTTACGGTGTTGGGATCGGCTTGTTCCGAGTTGGGAGCAGCTTCTTCAGAATTGGGAGCAGCTTCTTCAGAATTGGGATTAGATTGCTCAGAATTAGGGTTAGGTTGGTTCGCGATGGTTTGTGATGATTGTGGGGATTCAGGACATCCAAAAGGAGTGCAGCTTTCTCCTGCTGGTGCTTTGGGACAACCAAATGGGTTACATTGCGCTGCGCTAGATTGAGAGCAGCCAAATATATTGCAGTTAGCGAAAGCAGGCTTGATGTCAGCAAAGATTGAGAAAAGTGAACTCGCACTAACTACGGCGATCGCTATAAATTGCTTGAGACTTATTTTGTTCAACATTTTAGATTAACTGTGAAAAATTGGTATTGTGCTTCCCAATGTTTGTGGGTCACAATACCCGAAAAAATCATTTTAACGCTGGAATAGTAAAGGAAATTATAAAATTAGACTGTCCATTAAATCCTGCATTGATTGAACCGATGTTTCTTTGTAGAGCGGTTCTCACAGAGCTTTCGTTAAGCCTAAGCTGTAACGCTAGTGGTCTGCTGGCAGCCTCAATTGTAAACGCCTTTATGTCTAACCCATTGAATCGACTTAGCTCTTTGGTAATTTTCGGTGAAAGACCAGGACCAACAATAGACCCTAAATCGCTAACCAAACCAGCATACCACCTACCATCCAGCCCTTCTATCTTTGGATCGCCTATATTTTTTACTACTGTCTGATTGTTTCTGACTTGAACTCCAAATCGTTGAGTCACCCTTCCACTAGCAGATGCCCAAGGAGTATGTTTCCACTTCCCAAACACCTTAGCAATACGCTCTCGATGCTGTCCTTGAAGTACTCCACTTACTTCCAACTGATCTCCAACAATCTTAACATTGGTCTGTTTCAAGGTAACACGGTTAAATTCCGTATCTTTGATACTTTGTTCATTAATTCTCAGCGTTTGACCAAGAGCTGCTTCCATCAAGTCCTTGGGAATTGTCACGGAAGCCACATTTCCTCTGAGCGATACTCTAGGAGTCATGTCGGGCAATCTTAGTGTGATCGCCATTGCATCTTTGTTATTACCTTCAAAAGGCGCAGCAATTGCTACTCCTAAAACTGCTGTGCTTAAAATGAAACTGCATACTAATTGTGTCTTCATACGTTTGTCACTTCTAAAATACTGCAATGCTTTCGATAAATTTTGATATTTGGGAAAAGTCTGGGAAAAGGATTACTTGGAATTGCAGCCAGTCTCAGTTACTTTGCTGATGTAAACACTCTACAGAGAGGGAAGAGATCGGACTACGAGATTGGCGATCAAACTATTGACAGCCGAGGAAATAAGAGTATCCGCCCATGCTTTGACATTGAGTGTTGTTAACCAACGCAAACATGTTATCCCCAGTACCGCCCGTTCCCTTAATTATATAGGTCTCAACAGCTATACCAGGTCCTGCAAAAGTTGCAGTTGCACCAGTTCCTGAGGATTCTCTATTATAGTAGCGACCTGCAGTAACTAGCAATTTACCATCACGGTAAGACATCATTTTTACATTTGCAAACCCTCTTTGCATCCCCACACTATAGCTGTAATTGGCGAGTGATTGCCCGTCGCGCTGCACAGCAAACATATTGTTACCTGTTCCTCCAAGCCCCTTAACCTTGAAGATGACAATACCATGCTCACGAGAACCTTGTAATGCACCCGCCACAAGAAGTTCATTTCTTTCTGGAATCCACAATATTCCAGAAAAGACATCAAATTCTTGCTTTCCTACAATTTTCCCTGATCTATCTACTTTAAAAAGCGTGTTTCTATCCGCCAGAAATTTAGTAGAGCCTACCTCTAGAAGTGGCACAGTAGCCCCTGATTTGCGGTCTTGCAAAGTAAGAAAACTCCCGTCGCTATCAGCGAATGCAGGAAAAGTTAAAAAAATGTTTGCTGGTAAAGAGCCTAGCAAGGTAGCAAGAGTAGTTAAAAGTGTTGCTCTGATAATTTTGTTCATAGGGTCGTTTATTTAGTGGTGTAGAAAAGTTACCAAAAGGAGCGACTTACAAGCTTACTTTTCAAGCAAGATTTAGCGGTTCAACTGTTTGCTTGAGCAGATGTAAATAATCTCGAACTTAATTTAGAGATGTTCGGCAGTCTGCTCAAAGTGAATTGTTAGACTGTGATCGTATTCACTGTTATGCGAGTGACTCTAATATGTTTTGCCAATTCAAGTCGCACATATTCTTGCGATCGCAACACATTCTTGCTACAACATGCGAAATTGTTTTGGTGAAATCCCCGTATATCGGCGGAACCACTTGGCAAAATGACTCGGATTGGCAAAACCGCATTCGATCGCAATATCGAGCATTGAGTATTCTTTCAGCCTCAGTAATTGCTTCGATCGCTCGACTCGTTGCTGAATCAAGTACGCATGAGGAGTCATTCCCGTTGATTGCTTGAATAATCGACAGAAATAGTATTGGCTGATCCCTAGCTCATCTGAGATCGTCGCCAATGAAATATTCTCACTCAGATGAACATTCATATATTCAAGAGCTTGCTTCAGTTTGTACTTTGGTAAACCATCTTCATATTCTGGTAGGGAATGCTTGCGCGTTGAGTAGTTTCTCAAAAAATGGGCTGCTAGAGCCGTTGCCATCGACTCTGCATAGAAGCAGCTATTCGTTGCATCAGTTTCCAATACTGTTTTCAGAGAGAGGATAATTTGACAAACCAACGGATCGGGGACTATTACCAATGGCTTCAATTCAACTTGCTCCGAATTCGCGGACTCGTAAGCAGCATGAGTTAGAAATGTGGGATCGAGATAGCAGTGAGTTGTATCCGCTGCTTGATTCGTCCGCACTCTAAGCGGAATATAAGCGGGAACCATTTCAATGTAACCTATCTCATTTGAGTCATGCTGCCGTAGATACCGCTTTCCGTCCACAACCATTTCTACTTCTGTTGGCTGCTTCCAAGATGGAAGAGAAATAATGTGCTGAAGACTTGTCGCTTCAGGAACTTCCATTGCAGGTAGTTGATGGTGTGCGAGTTGAATATTTTTCCACCCTGCTTCCCGACTGGAATGAATGCGTGGACGTGGAAGAAACATTGAAGTTGAATCTTCTTGAGAGTAGTCAATTCTCATAGTTGTTTTTGGTTAAAATTATTATCCTCACTGTCTCCCATTATAGCTTTAAGGGGCGTGGCGATCGCCTGATTAGCAGTAGTAGAGATCGCAATCTTCCTCACTGAAAACAGGAACTAACAAAGGAGCAATATTTCGCCAACTTTGAGAAATTTGTTCAATATTCATTTTAAAAACTCTTTGTCATATTCAGCATGAGTTAGAATCGATTCAATAATAATTGTTTTTTCAAAGTAGCACCAAATCATGAATTACGATGCGATCGCGATCGGTGCGGGATTATCGGGCTGTAGTGCCGCGATCCAACTAGCAAAGCGCGGTTATCGCGTCCTATTGCTAGAACAAAGTCATTACCCAATCCATAAGCTCTGCGGTGAATTTCTCTCGGTCGAGGTAACTGAATCCTTTGCCAAATTAGGAATATTGGAACAGGTTCGGCAAGTTGGCGCACATCCGATTCATCGCGCTTATATGACTACGGCAGGTGGTGCATCCTTTCGGAGTGAACTTCCTAGTGCGGCACTAGGATTAAGTCGCTATCAATTGGACTTGTTGCTATTTCAGCGATCGCAAGCGGTGAATGTTGATTGTCTAGATAATACGAAGGTTGTGGATGTTAGCGGGGATTTAGCCTCAGGCTTTACGGTCAAAACTAGCAAAGGAGAATTTACAGGACGCATGGTGTTGGGAGCTTTTGGTAAGCGATCGCCATTAGATCGAACTCTCAATCGAGAATTTGTGCAGCAGCGATCGCCTTGGGTTGCCTACAAAGGTCATTTTAAAGGAATAGATATCGGTGATGTGATCGAAATGCATGGGTTTCCCAATGGCTATTGTGGATTGTCGCAAATTGAAACAGGAGAAATTAATGTCTGTTGGATTGCCCATGAACGGGTAATGAAGGAGCCAATGCACTCTAAATTGGGAATTCCTGAATCGCTAACCCAAAATCCTGTATTAGCCGATCGCTTCCAAAATATGCAAAGAGTTTCACCATCATTGCAGGGCTTAAGCCAGATTACTTTTGCCAAGAAAGAGAACTTTCATCATGACATTTGTATGATTGGCGATACGGCGGGAATGATTACACCGCTTTGTGGTGATGGTATGGCGATGGCGCTGCGATCATCGGAAATAGCAGTTCCCTTTGTCAGTCAGTTTTTAGAACAGCAGATTAGCAGTACAGAATTTAAACAAGAATATGCGATCTCATGGCAAAGGGAATTTCAAACCCGCTTACAATTAGGAAGAATCATGCACAATTGTTTTGTGCAGCCACCCCTTGCGAATATAGGTATAAGTTTATGTCAATGGTTTCCTGCGATCGGCAATTGGATTATCGGTGCAACACGCGGCAAAGTTGGGGAGATTAATGTAACTGACGCACTTGCTCAACCGTCAATCCCGTTACCTGAGAAACCTGCTCCACACTCATACCAACCTTAAGCAAATTCAGGGCAATTTCTTGTTTGCCTTCTTGTTTGCCTTCTTGCTTGCCTTCCTGTTTCCCTTCCTGTTTCCCTTTTTTCCACCCTTTCTGCAAACCCCTTGTTAAACCTCTCTGCAAACCTCTTGTCAAACCTTTTTGTTCACCTTCATGCAAAGCATCTTGATATACTCTGGTATTTTTTAGATCGCTGAGTGCAAACATGGATTCAATCTCCTCACGGGTTAGTTTTTTAAATTTTGCTACAAGCACAGCTTCGATTAACTCAATAATATCAGAATTTAAGTTTTGTTGTTTCAAATTCTTTACTATTTTTGGCGCATCTTTTTCAGGATGGGTGATTAGCTGAATAATCCCGATCGCTATTGAGTCAGAGTCTTCCAGTTCATTAAGATAAACAAAAATCAAACGATGATTCGTAATTAATTCTTGCTGAAAAATTGATATCTTTTTTGGTGCAGTTTCGCGATCGCTGAATATGGAAACCGCTTTCCAGTCATTTTCAGGTTGGTATTGATTCAGATACAAGAAAATTTCGCTGAGAAACTCCCAATAGAAATTCGGCTTTTTTTGAAACTGTACTTCTACAAAATAAATTGGCTTGTCTATGCTGTCTGGGGTAAAAATGCCATCAAATCGAAAAGCTTTTTCTTTGACTTCTACCGAAACGAATTGATAGCCATCTTCTACGGGCAGATTTAGTAGCTCAAACAGCAAGGTGTTAAAGGTTTGAAAGAGTTGATAAAAGATCGTATCGGTTCGCATATTTAGCCCACCAGATTAGTAGTACAGAATTTACATGATCGCTATGATCCATGACCAAGGAAATTTCAAACCCGCTTACAATTAGGGAGAAACACGCACAAAACAATTGTGCCTCCGCCTCTTGCGACTAAGGATTATATCTCCATGCGTTCAATAATCACAATTTTTATAAGCTCACTTACAATATTATTTTTATTTTTTCAACCTTTAGCGATCGCGCCTGTACAAGCCCAACTCAACATCACCGAAGCCGAATCAACTCAACTTGATATTTTAGTTAAAAAAGCCTTTGAAGCCACCGACGCAGGAGAATTTCCTAAAGCTGAATGGTATTGGACAGATTTAATCAAACTCTATCCTGATAATGCCGCAGGTTGGAGCAATCGTGGTAACTCAAAAATGAGTCAAAATCGTCCTCAAGAAGCCCTCGCTGACTACAATAAGTCCGTTGAACTTGCACCAAATTTTCCTGATCCCTATCTCAATCGCGGCGCAGCTTTAGAAGCTTTGGGTAAATGGGAAGAGGCGATCGCTGATTACAATCATGTTTTGGCAATCAATCCTCAAGATGCCGCCGCCTATAACAATCGAGGGAATGCGAAAGCAGGTTTGGGGAAATGGCAAGAGGCGATCGCTGATTATCAAACAGCAATGCAGGTCAATTCGCGCTTTAGTACAGCCTTTGGAAATAATGCGATCGCTTTATATCAGCTTGGTTCGGAAACTGGTAATACCAAGGATGCGATTAAAGCGATGAAAAATATCCTACGCAAATATCCCAACTTTACTGATGTCCGCGCCGCTCTCACCGCAGCACTGTGGGCAAATCAATTGCAAGGTGAAGCTGAAAGTAATTGGGTATCCGTACTTAATCTCGATCCTCGTTATCGAGATATCAACTGGGTCAAAAACATTCGTCGCTGGCCCCCAGCATTAGTGGTGGCGCTGGAAAAATTTCTAACTTTGAAATAATTACGTTGAGTTCATAAAAACTAAAAATGAAAATATTTGTGGAATTTAAGACTCATTAAAAAAGGGGCTTAAGCCCCTTACCTGACTATTTTTGTGTGGGAACCGAAATCTTAATTTCGCGACGTTGTTGTTTTCTAAAAGTATTAACCGCATCATCGAGAGACTCAGATTGTTCAGCCCGAAACTGCTCAGGAGATTTACCGCCAGATAGATTAATTTGATTGATTAATTGCGAAAAGTTTAAATTAGTAGCACCGATACTAAGTGGACTTTGTTCTTGTTGTTGAGTCTGACGTAAGATCTGCTCCGAAAGGGTTGTTGCGTTGTTAACTTGAGCGATCGCACCAGAAGAGGTAAATGAAGCAAATATTGTGGCTGAGACAATGGTAGTCATTGTTTGAGAAATTGTCTTAAAAATCATGGCTTTAATACTTTGATGACATCTAGTTAATAGTTTATACCAAAATTTTTTGTCATGCCGCGATCTCCCCTAAATTGTAGAATCACGTCCTGCGTTGTCTCAATCCTATAGTAATTTTTAGTAGATTAGGTCACAAAAGCTGTAGTGGCAATTCATGAATTGCCACTACAGCTTTTGCCACTACAGGGAACACAGGGAACCTCTACATATTTCTTATGAAAAAATCTAATGCATAAATCAGTGCAAATTAAATCCCATGTTAGTTTCAGGGAGTTAACACATAACAAAAGCTAACTCAAACATGAAAAACTTTCAGAAAGTCTTTACAAAAGCGATCGCCAATGCTTCCTCACATTTGCTCATGCGATCTGCCATATTAGTGATTCTCATGAATGCGATCGCGGGTATGGCGATCGCTAAACCAACTGAAGCCGCCGAAACCGTAAATTTTAAATTTAATATTTTTGAAGTTTATGTATCCGTAGATGATTTAGACACCTTCTCTAAAACTGGCGAATTGCGCGGCGCACTTGATATGGCAGCCCGTTATATTTCTCCAAAAGATATGGCAAGTTTTCGACGCATCCTCACCGAGCGAGCCGATATTCCATTAGTCTTGTTATCTCGATTTCTTTACACCTCACAAGGAGAGCGATCGCTGGATATTTTAGGGAACTTTATTACAACAGGACCGAATCTATCAGGTAATCGTGCCATTCGTGCTGCCGCCGTTTTAGCGACCGTGGATAAACAAAAGGGTTTATCTTTACTCAACTTCTTACGCAAGTTTCCCACTTCAGATATTTATTTTGATATTCAAGAAGGATTACAAACGGTTGGCGAACTGAGCGATCTGATTCAACATACTCAAAAAATGGTGCAGATGGTCAATGACGAAGCAACTAAACAGGCTGCAATTAATCAAACTTCTTCCACACAAAATCCATCTACACAGTTAAAAAATCTCCGTAATAAAGGTGAATTTACATGGGAACGTTATAGCCTTAAAGCACCAGCATTAGATAATAAATATCAGATTCCCTTCTACTTATTTATCCCCAATGATTCTCATCTCGATTCAGAGTTGATTCCTGCAATCGTCATTTCGCCTGGGTTAATGTCTAACCGCGAACCCTTTCTTTATCTAGCTGAACATCTAGCATCCTATGGATTTGCCGTAGTCCTAACAATTTCGCCAAACAGTAGTGATGAACAATTAAACAAGTTGATTATTGGCGTAGCGAATGAAATTGCACCACCGCAGAGTTTTATTGAGCGTCCCCACGATATTACTGCGGTTCTCAATTATCTAGAGAAGTTCCCCAAAGTGAATAATCTCAATAGTACCAATATCAATTGGAAGAATGTGGGCATGATTGGACATTCCTTTGGTGGTTATGCGGCTCTCGCCCTAGTCAGCGATCCCCAGCTTCAATTTGCCGACTTAGCAGCAGCTTGCCAAGGCAAATATAAATGGAATCCTTCACTGTTATTACAATGTGTAGCGCTGGGCTTACCCAATCAAGCCTATAAGTTAGGTGATCCACGCATCGCCGCCGCGATCGCCGTTAACCCAGTCACCAGTCATGTTTTAGGTAAGTCCGCACTTAGTAAAATCACAGTACCGATCGCGATCGTCAGCAGTTCCGATGATACCTTTGCCCCCGCCGTATCTGAGCAAATCATCCCTTTTACATGGTTAACCTCACCCAATCGTTATTTGTTAATGCTGAATGGCGCAGGACATACGGCGGTGTCAGAAATTACTGCTAGCGATCGCCTCAGCCCCGAAGTCAGCAGCGTTTTAGCGGGACCAAATCCCCTTGCGTCTCAAAATTATCTCAAATTACTAAGCGTTGCTTTTTTCAAAACGCATCTAGCCAAAGAACCTAACTATGTCAATTATCTGAGTTCGGAATACTTCGCAAATATATCTACTCCATCAGCAAAAGTGAGCTTATTGCGATCGCTCAGCATCGAAAAGATTGATGCTGCGATCAGAAACTAGAACATGTTGATGCTAACACCACTAATATTTTTGGTGATTCTCGGACTGGTAATGGTTTTGATTATTTTCCAACCATTACTATTGCAGTTGCAACGCGATCGAATTGCTCACCGACCATTTCCCGAACAATGGTTGGGGATCATCAATCGTAATGTCGCGATTTATCATCACCTCGATCGCGATCGACAGCGCGAATTGTTAGGGCATATTCAAATATTTCTGAAAGAAAAACAGTTTATCGGTTGTCTGGGGCTGGTAGTCACTGAAGAAATGCGAGTCACAATTGCGGCGATCGCTTGTTTTTTATTATTTAACAGAAGATATACCTATTTCCCAAATTTACGCACAATCCTAATTTATCCCAATGCTTATGTGGTTACAGAAACTATCAGTGACGGATTAGTGGTTCAACAACGGAAGACTACAAGGCTTGGCGAGTCATGGAAAAGGGATCAATTAGTTTTGGCATGGACGCAGATAGCGCAAGATATTATCCAATGGCAAGATGGACATAATGTCGTATTACATGAGTTTGCTCATCAACTGGATCAAGAAGAGGGTCCAACGGAAGGCGTTCCGATTCTACCCCGTCAGTCAGATTTTGATTTGTGGGCTGAAGTAATGAGTAGAGCCTATTTGGATTTATGCGATCGCTTAGAACAAAATAAGAAAACGGTAATTAACAGCTATGGTGCAACCAGTCCCGCCGAGTTCTTTGCGGTTATTACCGAAACTTTTTTTGAAAAACCGACTGTCTTAGTCAAGCACTACCCTGATTTGTACGCAGTTCTCCAACGCTATTACCATTTGAATCCCGTTGAATGGACTTGACTCGCTCGGTTAAACGTTAAATGCCTTGGTCGAGCGCGAATAATTCATGACACTAACGAAAAGATTGAAGCTGCGATCGTAAACTAGAATCTATCACTGTTAAAATAACTAACCAAGACCATTATTTAGAAACATGTCCGAAAATTTTGCAACTGTAACGGTTGCGCTCAATAACGATTCTCAGCCTAATCGGAGTTATGACATCGCGATCGCCTCCGATAGTCTCAAAAATTTAGGCGGAAAATTGTCAGAAATTGGTTTAGGCAAAAAAAGTAAAAAAGCTTTGATTGTTTCTAACCCAGTTATTTACAAACATTATGGCGAAACTGTTACCACATCTCTAACTAATGCAGGTTTTGATGTTGCCAATTTAATTCTCCCTGCTGGTGAACGCTTTAAAACTGCCATATCCCTCCAAAAAATCTATGATGCTGCTTTAGAGCATCGGTTAGAACGTTCGTCAGCAATTATCGCCCTCGGTGGGGGAGTAATTGGCGATATGTCAGGCTATGCTGCTGCAACTTGGCTGCGTGGCATCGAGCTAGTCCAAGTACCAACTACCCTTTTAGCAATGGTAGATTCTGCGATCGGTGGTAAGACAGGGATCAACCATCCACAGGGTAAAAATTTAATTGGGGCATTTTATCAACCGCGCTTAGTTTGGATCGATCCTGAAGTATTAAAAACTTTACCCGCCCGTGAGTTTCGCTCCGCAATGGCAGAAGTAATCAAATATGGTGTGATCTGGGATCGTGAATTATTTGATTTATTAGCTAAATGCGATCGCCTCGATCAACTGCGTTATGTTTGCAACGAACTTTTGCAAACTATTTTGTATCGCTGCGCCAAAGCTAAAGCCGAAGTCGTATCCAAAGACGAAAAAGAAGGCAATCTCCGCGCCATTCTCAACTATGGGCATACAGTCGGTCATGCGATCGAATCCGTCACCAACTATCGCCTTTATAATCATGGAGAAGCTGTTGGTTTAGGGATGCTCATTGCTGGGGCGATCGCTGTTGATTTAGAACTATGGTCTGCCGAAGATCAAGCCCAACAACTTGCCCTAATCACTAAAACTCGTTTGCCACAGACCCTACCTGCGGACATCGATCTTGATGCGATCGTGGCGGCGATGTCTACTGACAAAAAAGTAGAAGCTGGTCAAGTGCGTTTCATTTTACCAACTGCGATCGGCGCTGTAACTTTAAGCGATCGGGTAACTGGCGATCTAGTTAAACAAAATTTACGAAAAATACTGGTATAATACTTGACACATTAAGGTGTAGTTCGTACTATATTTAAACGTTTATGTCAAGCAAAATTTTGCTAAGCCGACATAAATCAAAGATAATTAAAATATATTGATTTTGATTCCGCCCTTAGAATCGACATATATTTGTAACACGTTAACCACTAGTAATTTAAACCCATAACCCCAAAGAGTCTAGACAACAGAGATTTCATGACTAAAAAGCCAATTAAAGACCTCCCCCAAATCAACGAGCGCATCAGATATCCAAAAATTCGAGTCATTGATATGGAGGGGGAGCAACTCGGCATCCTGACCCCAAAAGAAGCCATGAAAATGGCTGAAGAAAAAGAGCTTGATCTTGTTTTAGTCAGTGATAAAGCCGATCCTCCTGTTTGTCGGATCATGGACTACGGTAAGTTCAAGTTTGAACAAGAGAAAAAAGCTAGAGAAGCGCGTAAAAAGCAACATACTTCCGATGTTAAGGAAGTAAAAATGCGTTACAAGATTGAAGAACATGATTACAAAGTGCGGATTAATCATGCTGAGCGCTTTTTGAAGGAAGGCGATAAAGTCAAGGCTACTGTGATGTTTCGCGGTCGCGAAATCCAACACGTTGATCTTGCTGAAGTTTTACTTAATCGGATGGCGAGCGATTTAGAATCTGTTGCTGAGATTCAGCAATATCCTAAGCGTGAAGGTCGCAACATCACTATGTTGATGGCTCCTAAGAAATAGATTAAAAAAGAGGCGCTTTGCGCCTCTTTTTTAATTACCTAGTGACGGGAGAATAAATGGAGCTTCGGTTTGCTTAGCGGCTGGTGATTCGTTATTGTACTGCTGCTGAGTTGTGCCAGTACTTGTAGCAGCAGCTACGGGCGCAGCCCCAACGGGACGAAAAACTTCGACTCCATTTTGTTGTAAAACAACGATTGGTGGTTCTGAGTTGATGTCAATACGTTTAACTAGTACCTTTCCATTAGAAATCAACTGCCCCGCCTCTACCTGTGTAGTTGGTTCATTGGGAGCTGTCAAAATCGCATAAATTTTACCTGATATCTCCACAGTACCTGTAACACTTGTTGCATCAGCCGCCTTTGTGTCGGGTGGTGGTGGTGGTGGTGGTGGCGCGACAACCTTACGAGGTGCAGTCCTGACGACTACCGCCGCTCTCAGTTTTGGCTGCTCCTTTGGCTTAGCCAAAAGAGTCTCTAGTCTTGGCACTGGATTAATAATCGTGCTGGTGAAAGGATCGCGAAGTTGCTTTGAGTCAACGTTAATTTTTTGTTCTAATTCTTTGACTCTAGCTTCCTTATCGGTAGTCGGAATCAAATCTTGCCCCTTTTGTCCGCTTACAAATGGTGCTTTAAAGGCAGCTTGAACCGTAGCTGGCTTTGGTGGTGCTGTGGCTACAGCATTAGGATCGACAAGTGTAGGCAAGGGCTGACCTTCTTTGGCAAGCTTTCTCATTGCTTCGCAGTCTGTCCCTGGTGCGAATTTAAAGGTTTTAGGTATGAATTCTTTGTTCTCGATCGTACATTCGATCGGTATACCATCACCACCACAAGCACCAACAGTTGTGGCAACAATAAGAATCAGGCCAGCTAGGTTATAGATACGCATAAAAAGTTCCTCTGCTGCCTACTTGTTTTTCGGTACAGCGACATCCGAATTCTTGTCGATTTTGACTGCAAGATAATAAAGCATTATGGCAATTTTGGCAATTACTAAAATTATGGCTATTACGCATGTCACTTATACTTTTAATAATTGCCAATTAGGTATGGTGGTATTTATGGAAATTATGCCCGAAGTTTATCAAGGTCAGTTTGGTGAGTTTACGATTACAAAAGACGATCGCCTTGGGGTGATTGTGTATCGCAGTGCTTTAGCGATCGCCGCTCTATGTTTTAGTTTAGGTGCGCTGTTAGTGCTAATTCAGCCGCATAATCTCGAATTTGCAAATTGGTTGACTTGGCTATATCTGGGGTTCACTCTAGGTTTAGGCGTGGCGCTATGGACAATTCATATTTATTTTGAGTTGCTACATCGGGTTTTACAGGTTTTTTGGGCGATTGGCGCGATCGCCTCTGTAGCTGTAACTTTATATTTTCCAGAGCCTTTAGCGATCGCTATTTATGAGCATCCAGTAGCCTTAATTAGTGTAGGTTTTAATTTTGCGGCGCTGACGGGCATCTTTTTTAAGGAGACATTTTGTTTTGGTCGCTTGGAAACTAAGTTTTTAGTTCCCCTTTTGCCTGTGCTAATTCTGGGACATTTGGTTAATTTTTTGCCTATAGCGATCGAGCGTGGACTATTAGGAGCTTGGGCAGTTTTATTTATGATTTTTGTAATTCGTAAAGCAATTCAAGCAATTCCCCCCGACATTGGTGATAAATCAGTGTTTGATTATCTCGCTGCCGAAAAACAACAAAAATCGCGCTCGCCTTTATCTTCATGAAAATTATCATCATAAAAACTAGATCACGATATTGCTACTATTTTTGAGGATGGGAAATCATGATTGTCGCTCCTGTAAAAACATATACGCCTGAAGAATATTTGGCATTAGAGATTGAATCTAATACTCGTAACGAATATCGTGATGGAGAAATTATCCCGATGACAGGTGGTACACCTACTCATAATGAAATTATTGGTGCTTTGACAGTGGTTGTCAGACTTGCGCTCAAAGGTAAGCCCCTGCAAGTGTTTGTGACCGATCAACGGCTATGGATTCCCGAGCGCCAAATCCATACTTATCCAGATGTGATGGTTGTACCGCGCCCGATCGCTTTACAAAAAGGTCGTAGAGATACGGTGACTGAGCCAATTTTCATAGCTGAAGTATTATCTAATTCCACCAAAAATTATGATCGCGGCGAAAAATTTGCTGACTACCGTACAATTCCTAGTTTTCAGGAGTATTTGTTAATAGCCCAGACAAAACCTCATGTGGAGCATTATATTAAGCAATCAGAAAATCAATGGTTGTTTATGGAGTATGACAATTTAGGAGATCGGTTTATGCTGTCATCAATTGGCGTTGAGATTTATTTAGCTGATTTATACGAAAATATTGAGTTTTTATGAATAAAACTTTTACTTCTCAGGCGGATGAATGGACGGAGGCGATCGCCCCAGTACAGCAGCGCTACGATCGCGAATATCGCAATGAGGCTTTTGATTTGCCAGCCGAGGTGGAGTCAATGCCATTGTTTCGGGAATGGGTGAGCCACACTTTATCTAGCAAAATTGCTTCACCTTTTTGGGAACTTGCCCAATTCCAGAAAAATCAGCGTTGTCTAGATATTGGCTGTGGGGTTAGTTTTTTGATTTATCCTTGGCGCGATTGGGATGTATTTTTTTATGGTCAGGAAATTAGTTTTGTGGCGAAAGAAGCGCTTAATTCGCGGGGATCACAGCTTAACTCAAAATTGTTTAAAGGCGTGCAGCATGGGGCAGCGCATCATTTAAATTATGAAAATGAGATGTTCGATCGCGTGATTGCTACTGGATTTAGTTGCTATTACCCTTTGCAATATTTGAAATTATTGCTGCTTGAAGCAAAGCGGGTATTAAAACCGAATGGAGTACTGATTTTTGATGCGATCGCCCCTGATTTAGAATTTGCGGAAAATTGGGCGATTTTAGAAACCTATTTGGGCGCTGAGGTATTTCTCACACCGCTTAGTGAAATTACTGAGCTTGTAAAGTCTCTGGGCGGCAAAATTACGGCGAAAAAAGATGGGGTACTGTTCTGTATGTATCGCGTTCAATGGTAATTTGTTGAGAATAAAATATTTGGTTTATTTGGTTTTTGATTATGTCTGACAATCCTCAAACAAATTCGCAAACAACTGGTGCTGATGCCATTGATGTGGCGATCGCCCAAGGTATTGATTTTGATGGTACGCCGATCGCTGCGGCAAAACTCGATCTTTATAACAGCGTGATGGCGCTTGAGGCTGGTCGTCAGCGTAGTGGAGTTACAAATACAATGCGATCGCGCATTGTCCGTATTGGCGCAAAGCATATTCCTCAAGATGAGCTAAATCAAAGGCTATTAGACGCAGGTTTTGCCCCACTCAAAGAAAAAGATATTGCGTTTTTTTACAATAAGTAGTCTCTACCTAATTGGCGAGGTTTGAAGTCTTACTAAGCTATTTGGCTCAATTTACTCTAAATTTTCGTCATAGGTGATTGATATACAATCTCATGATCAACATGGTTAAGTATTGGCAAATATCTAGTGCCTTAGCTATTGGTTTATTTTTAGCAGGATTGGGCGGCAGTAACTTTTTTGATGCGGCGATCGCCCAAACCTCAACTCGTGCCAGTTCTGTCCGCAATCAAAATATTGCGCGGTTAAAGCGATCGGGTCAGCGTTGGATCGAGATTGATCGCCGTAGCCAAACCCTGACGGCTTGGCAAGGGAATAAACAGGTCTACACAGTGACAGTCTCTACAGGAAAAAGTACAACACCTACGCCTTCAGGGATTTTTAAAATTCAGACTAAACATCCTACGGCTAGAATGCGCGGGGAAGATTACAACATTGCTGATGTGCCTCATGTGATGTATTACAGTGGCAATTACGCTATTCATGGAGCCTACTGGCATCGTAGCTTTGGGATTCCGATCAGTCATGGTTGTACTAATCTCGCCCCAGATCATGCTGCGTGGCTTTACCGTTGGGCTTCTGTGGGGACAACTGTGGTTGTGCGCTAGGCAAATAAGCCTTCTTGCTAAATAAAACTTAACGCATTAGAAATAGACAGAGGCGATCGCCTCACAGTAACCTAGAGACGGTATCTGTAATCATTTTATTTTTCACATTACAGTCTTTAGGAATAAGGATAAAACTATGGCAGTTGCACGCGGTTCTAAGGTTCGTGTTTTGCGTAAAGAGTCCTACTGGTATCGTGAAGTCGGTACTGTAGCCTCTGTTGATAAAAGCGGCATCATTTATCCAGTGATCGTTCGTTTTGACAGCGTAAACTACTCCAACATCGCAACCAATAACTTTGCGATCGATGAAGTTGAAGAAGTTGCCTAAACTTTTTGTTTAGCAACAACCAACTCACCAAACACTGACTAAACTAGAAAATGAGGGCTTTCCCAGCGATCGCCTTCGTTTTTTAGTGAGATTTATCTGGTACTTTGACTCAAGCTAAAACAAAATGACGCAAACAGTTACACCACCATTAACACCGCCATTAACACCGCCATTAACTTTGTATGATCGCGATCTAGACCTGTGGTTAGAGACGGCGATCGCACAATTGAAAGCAGGCGACTTTCATAATCTTGACGTTGAAAATTTAATAGAGGAGTTAGAGGGGTTGTCAGGTAGTAATAAGCGTGAGATAGAGACTAGGCTCAAAAGGTTAATCGCGCATATCTTAAAGCGTCACTATGTGGATATGCCTGATTGTTTCAGAGGCTGGGAGGTGACGATTATTAACCAACGGGATGAACTTAAAAAACTTCTAAGACAATCACCAAGTCTAAAACGTCACTTTTTGAGAACGTTTGATGATTCCTTTGATACTGCTTTAGAAATGACAAGAATTGAATATGAGCAGACGACTTTTCCCGATACATGGCAATTTAGCCGTGATATTGACGCGGTTTTAAATGTAAAGTTTTGGTGTTAAGTAGCTACTTGCAATTAAATATAAAATGTGGGGCGGGCATCTTGCCCGCTAACAGGCTAGAAATCTGTTCCACGCTAACAGGCTAGAAGCCTGTTCCACGCAATTAGTTTTCAAATTTTTTTGTTTTTACTTTTTACTTGCCAAATGCCTGAATTACCAGAAGTCGAGACAGTTCGCATCGGTTTAAATCAAAATACGTTGGGTTGGCAGATTGAGGGTGGTGAGGTGTTGTTATCCCGTGCGATCGCCTATCCTGAAAATTCAGAGGCTTTTTTAGCGGCATTGATTGGCGCTGAGTTTAAGGAATGGCAAAGACGTGGTAAATATTTAATCGCTCAGCTTTCACAGGACAATCAGCTAGGTGTGCATTTACGGATGACAGGGAGCTTGCTTTGGTGCGATCGCGATCAACCTGTGGGCAAACATACGCGGGTGAGATTGTTTGTTAAGGAAAAAGGAAAAAGGAAAAAGGAAAAGGGGGATATTCAGAAGGAATTGAGGTTTGATGATCAAAGGACTTTTGGAAAAATGTGGTGGGTTCCTGCGGGACAAGCTACGGAGTCGGTGATTACAGGATTGCAAAAATTGGGAATGGAACCTTTTGCTCCTGAGTTTACGCCGCAACATTTAGAATCGAAATTAAAGCGCACGGGTCGTCCGATTAAAACGGTGCTGCTCGATCAAGAAACTGTGGCGGGAATTGGGAATATTTATGCCGATGAATCATTGTTTCTCAGTAAGATTCATCCTCAAAAAGCCGCTAATTCTCTGGATTTTACCCAAATCAAAGATTTGCATCAAGCAATTATTCGCGCTCTCAGTGACGGCATCGCTAAGGGGGGGACGACCTTTAGTAATTTCCAAGATATTGCAGGGATTAAAGGTAATTACATTGATACGGCTTGGGTGTTTCGCCGCAATGGAAAGCCATGTAATGTTTGTAGCACAGTAATTTCCAGAATTAAATTAGGTGGGCGATCGACACATTTTTGCGCTCAATGCCAGCTTCCATAAAAATCATCGATACCGCTAATTTACAGTCAAGGGGCTTAAGCCCCTTGTTTAGGAATCGACTAGAAATCGAGTAAAAACTAATGTATGTCGAAATGTATTATTCCATGAACTTTGATTTCATTTTTAAATGAAAACGCAAATAAAATTCTATTGTTTCAGTTAGGGTTAACGAGACAGAATTAGCTACGGGGTTTGGATTTAGGACAGAGTCAGTATATATAACATTTGCGGGGTAAAGAATTTATGTTAACGATGAATCGGACTTTAGATGAAAAAATTAGCTCTGTGGATCGTGTTTATTTAACTGATACCGATTTGGTTAATTTGGAGCGGTTTGCAAATAGTTTTTCAGTACGGGTCAAGACTTATAATCTTTTGCGCGATCTTGCCGATGAGATTACGGTGCGATCGCTAAAGCTTCTGGCGCAGCAATATCCTGAATTGTTACAGAAACATTTGCAACGCTGCAAATATGACATGTCTAACATGATTCGTTACACATCGCTTGCCGTGTTGCGAGATGACGAACTATTCTTTCGCGAAACATTAATGGATTGGTTGGCGAATATTATTAATTCCTATCAGGTCACTAAGGAATGTTCCACTGCTTACCATTTATTTCAAGCAGTAATTAACGAGATGTTGCCTGCTGAAAGCGCCGCGCTGGTCAAACCCTATTCAGATATGGCGATCGCCGCCCTACTTCATGCTTGATTTTAGATTCCTTTTGGAGAAGCCGTTATGGATACTCATGCTCCCGTTACTATTGATCGCAAAGCCTCAGAAGAAGATCGTCAAATGGCTCTTCGTCAGATTTACAGCCAAATTCTAGAGCGTCAACCCTATGAGTTTGAACATAAAGCGATCGCCAAGATCGAAAAAGAGTTTCTGAAAGGGAAGCTTGGTGTGCGTCATTTCATAGAAATAATACGGTAAGTGGGAAACTCAGTGCTTTAGCGCTGAGAGGGAAACGAGCGAGGCAATTTATTGCCCTTAATCTTTCGGCTAATTAGAAGCATGATGAGGATCTTCTATATATT
>JBILGV010000062.1:0-28713 GCA_044350865.1 Pseudanabaena sp.
TGCTGAAACTGCAAAAACAGCGATCGAGGCAGCGTTAACAGGACACTTAGTTCTCACTACCTTGCACACCAACGATGCACCAAGTTGTATCGCTCGCCTTGAAGAAATGGGCGTAGAACCATTCATTGCTAGCACAGCGATTATTGGTGTCCTTGCACAACGTCTGCTTCGTCGAGTCTGCGATAACTGTCGTATTCCTTATAATCCTACTCAAGAAGAGTTAGACCGCTACGGCTTACCCAGCAGCGATCTCGAACAAACATTCTATCGAGCAAACATCGTCAACCGTGAAACTGCAACCCCTGGGTCAAGAATTTGTCCCAAATGTAGCGGTTCTGGTTACAAAGGTCGGGCGGGTGTTTATGAAATCATGAAAATGACTGAACGTTTGCAAAGTGCCATCAACAAAGGGGCTACCACCGAAGTTATCAAAGAAATCGCTGTGCAGGAAGGGATGAAAACCCTAATGGCGTATGCTTTTCAATTGGTAAGAGAAGGTGCAACCACGTTAGATGAAGTTTTACGGGTGGTTTACACCGATAAAGGTCGTGAAGCTGAAGAACGTGCCCGTCGTGGTAAGGGACTCGAATGCGAAAACTGTGATGCCATGCTCACACCCGAAACGATTGAATGTCCATACTGCACTACACCTCGAACCTTCTAAATTTAATGGGCGGCGCAAGCGCCGCCCATTAAATTCGATTTTACGTTGTTTATTAGGATTTAATCAGGAGAAAATCTTGCTATGGTAATGGACTACATCATCGAAGACTTGATGGAAGAGGTCGTAGAGCGTAAAGGTTCCGACTTGCATATTTCCGCAGGTTTGCCGCCTTACATTCGGATCAACGGACATCTGACCCGCACCGAGCGAGATCCCCTGAGTCCTGAAGAATGCCAACGCTTAATCTTTGCGATGTTGAATAATAACCAGCGCAAAACTCTCGAGCAGACTTGGGAACTAGACTGTTCCTATGGCGTGAAAGGATTAGCAAGATTTCGAGTCAATGTTTACAAAGATCGTGGAACCTATGCAGCCTGCTTGCGGGCGCTTTCTTCTAAGATCCCCGACATGGATGATCTGAATTTGCCGCCAATTGTGCGGGAACTGAGTGAAAAACCGCGTGGACTAGTTCTAGTAACTGGTCCTACTGGTTCAGGGAAAACGACTACATTAGCGGCGATGATCCAGACAATCAATAAAACTCGCGCTGAACATATTCTCACTGTTGAAGATCCGATCGAATTTGTCTATGAATCGGTAAAAAGTGTCATCCACCAGCGCCAAGTCGGTGAAGACACTAAAACCTTTGCTAATGCCTTAAAAGCAGCTTTGCGAGAAGATCCCGATGTCATTCTTGTCGGAGAAATGCGCGACTTAGAAACGATCCAATTAGCCGTATCCGCCGCCGAAACAGGGCATTTGGTATTTGGAACATTACATACTAGCTCTGCTTCTCAGACGGTCGATCGCATGGTGGATGTATTCCCGCCAGAGCAGCAAGGACAAATTCGCGTTCAGCTTTCTAATTCTCTTGTCGCAGTACTCAGTCAAACCCTTGTCCCACGCCATAATCCGCAACCAGGGCAGTTTGGACGTGTGATGGCGCAGGAAATCATGGTAGTCACACCTGCGATTTCCAACTTAATTCGTGAAGGTAAAACCGCGCAAATGTATGGCTTTATCCAAACTGGGGGCAATCAATCGATGCAAACCCTCGAATCGGTTTTGGCGAAGCTTTATATGGATGGAGATATCACCTTTGAGGCGGCGATATCGAAAACTTCGCGTCCTGAAGAGTTATTGCGGGTCGTTGGTCCCAACCCAGCACCTGTTATGAAGCGTAAGGCTGTAGGAGATATTAGATCGCAGGATATGGTGCGATCGCGCTCAATCAGTGGTTAAGTTAATGGCTAAGTTCGTTAAGCTTCTTATCCCCAATTTTTTGTGAAAATTTGTAAAAAGGTGCAGTGATGGCAAAATTTCAAGGGAATTTAAAAGACTCCAAAGGTAAGGCTGTACAGCAAACGATGGTGGCTGTATCAGTCAAGGAAGCTCGTGATACTTGGAGACAAAAAGGTTTTGTTGTTCAAGATATCAAAGAAGTTAAGGGCGGATTTGATTTTGCTGGCTTCACGATGAAAAAGGTGACAGTCAAGGACTTAGCCTTATTTTCACGGCAATTAGCAACCTTGGTTAATGCAGGTGTATCGATGGTGCGTGGATTGGGGGTCATGTGCGATCAATGCGCCAACCCTCGTCTGAAAATGGCTCTTACGGAAGTACTTGATGATGTACAGCAAGGTACAAACTTTTCTGATGCTTTGCGGAAGCACCCCAAAGTATTTGACAAGCTGTATTGCGCGATGGTGCAAGCAGGTGAGACTGGTGGTGTACTTGATGACGTTTTGGCGCGTCTAGCCACGTTACTCGAAGATTCTGCGCGGTTGACTAACCAAATTAAGTCGGCGATGACCTATCCGATTGTGGTTTGCTCGGTCGCACTCATTATCTTTCTGGGGATGTGTATTTTCATCATTCCTGTATTTGATGGTGTATTTAAGAGCTTGGGTGGTGAGTTGCCAGCATTTACGCAGATATTGGTAAATATCAGTAACTTTTTGAAAAGTGAGAAAATATTTATTCTGCCTGCGACTGCCTTTGGGCTTAGTTTTGCCTATAAGCGCTTTTACGCAACTCCTGCTGGCAAGTTGTATTTTGATGGTCTTTTCCTAAAAATGCCTTTGTTTGGCGATCTCGTCGTCAAGACGGCGGTGGCAAGATTTGCGCGGACTTTTGGTTCCCTCTCGCGTGCGGGTGTGCCGATTTTGGCTTCCCTAGAAATTACTGGCGAAACATCGGGGAATCTAGTCATTTCTAATGCGATCGACGCAGCAAGGAATGCGGTTAGAGAGGGCGGTCAGATTGCACCTGCGATGGAGAAAACCGAAGTATTTCCAGTAATGGCTTTACAGATGGTCAGTATTGGCGAAGAAACGGGTGAAATTGATAAGATGTTAATGAAGGTCGCTGACTTTTATGAGAATGAAGTTGAAGAAGCGGTCAAGGCGCTGACAAGTTTAATGGAACCACTAATGATCCTTGTCTTAGGTGGGATGGTGGGTTCGATTATTGTTGGGATGTACTTACCGATTTTCTCGATTATGGACAAAATCAAGTAATCAAAAAGCCCTGCAAAGCAGGGCTTTAATTAAGCTTTTTGAGAAATCATTTCCAATAAAATACCGATGATTTTATTAGGAGTTTCAATTGAATACTCGTCTAAATCTATATATACATCACTCTCATCCATTTTTAAAAACTTCCATGCCGTCCCCGTTGTCACGACACCATAGAGCCTTTTGACACTTTCATCCTTCTCTAGTTGATTAAAGATTTTTGCGGCAACCATTTCCGCGATACATTGCCCTAATCCGCCAATAATATTTTCATTTTTTGCTTCTACTACCGCCATAACTGGGCTGCATAACATTAACTGCTCTGTGGAAGCGCTGATAATGAAATCACAAAATCCATTCAGTCCTTTTTCTTTGTCAACATTAAATTCAATCCCAGAAAACAAACTGATTTTGTGTTGGAGGATTTTTCTTAATTCAACTAAGATATTAGCGATTATTAACTCCGATCGCGCTTTTTCGGTATTAATTGCACGAGCCAAAGGAACATTTTCTGCTAAAGCTTCTTTAAGATAGGCGGTAATTTCAACGGGATTAATACCAATAAAAAGATTTTCCTTCTCGATCAAGTTGATCCCCAGATTTTGTTTAACTTTCTTCAGGTCAAAATCGCTGTATGCCATCACTAAGCCTCAGGTAGGTAATCTTCGTCAAGGACTTGGGCGATCGCAAAGGGATTCTCTAATGGAAATTTAGTGATCGCTATTCCTGTTTCGACACTAGCAAGTTTTCGCGCTCCTTGATAGCAGTTTTCAAACTCTTGCAAGAAGTATCTTTTGAGGATAGGACTAGTCTTGAATGCGTCATCTAGGTGGCGGCGATGCTCTAGCAAAGTGTAACGCCAACTATTTGAGCGTTTTTTGGGTTGATATTTGTATTTTAACAAGTGCATTAAAATAATTTCTAAATTACTTTTAACGGCTTGTTTTTCACTTTTTCCCATACATTCAATTTCTTCGATCAAGTTCTCTACATCTAAGTTTGTCAAGTTTCCTTGGCGCAGTAATTCTACGGCTTGCGCTAGCCATAAAGAAAAGTCTTGCTCGTAAAGTTGGCTATGGGTTGTAGTTGGATGTGTGGCAGTGGTCATGCAGAAATTTAGCAATTAATATTCGTATTTGTATTGTGACATATTTAAAATTCCGTTTAGTTCAAACAATTAATCGCCTCTTGCCAACTACTTCCAGATCGCAACCAATGTATGGGCAAGTCACCATTACCCGAACCACGAAACCATGTTCTTTGACGTTTGGCAAATTGACAAGTGTGAATCACGGTAAGTGATTTAGCTGTTTCCAGATCGGTTTTATTGGCTAAATAATCGGACATTTCACCATAGCCGAGGGTTTTTAAAAGTGGCAAATCTCCACCATAACGAGCTTGCAAATCGCGAATTTCATCAAGCCAACCGTCTTGTAACATCTGCTCATTGCGATCGCTAACCAACTTACGATAAGCATCAAGATCTTCACAATCTAAACCAATCTGCACAATCGGATAATCAGGCGGTTGCTCTCCTTGTTGTGATGATAAAGGCTGACCTGTTACATAAAAAACCTCTAGCGATCGCAAAGTTCTAATTTGATCGTTAGCATGAATTTTCGTAGCACCCAAGGGATCGACCTGTTGCAAAACTTGATAACAATAGTTTTGTCCTAATTCTTCAAATTGCGATCGCAATTCTGGCTGAGGTGGCACTCTCGGAATTTTTAACCCAGCCGTAATCGCCTTAATATACAGCCCTGAACCACCAACGAGGATTGGGGTAACACCTTCAGCATGAAATTTAGCAATTAAAGTTTGGGCTTGTTCTTGATAATCAGCAAGAGTTAAAGTTGTATCTGGTTCAGCAATATCGATTAAGTAATGGGGAACTTCTTGACGTTCTTCTAGGCTTGGTTTTGCTGTGCCGATATCAAAATGGCGATAAACTTGGCGCGAGTCAGCACTTAATATTGGTGAATTAAGATATTTGGCAAGGGCGATCGCCAGACTAGTTTTACCAGTCGCCGTTGCTCCCAAAATTACAATTAAACCGATAGAATTCATTAGTATTTCAGTCAAAATTATCTAACCTGTAGACTTGTATGCCATTGCAAATCCCCATGCGCTTTGAAAACGAACCTTTACTCTGGTCAGTAGATGACGTTTATACAAAAGAAGAATGCGATCGCTTCATAGAGCTTATTGAAAGTTCATCCCCAACTCTTGCTACCAATAATCCGCTCTATCGAGATCAAGACCGCGTTATCAAGGACGACCCCGCAATCACTGAGGAGTTATTTCGCAGTCTGTACCATCATCTGCCGAAACAAATTAATACGCTTAAATTAGTTGGTCTAAATGAACGTCTTAGAATGTATCGCTATCGAAGGGGGCAAAAGTTTGAGCCGCATATGGATCATTGGTATCGTCCCAGCGAAAATCAAATTACTTTACATACCGTTCTCGTATATTTCAATGACAATTTTGAAGGTGGAGAAACAAGATTTCAAGAGCAGATTGAACAAACTATAATTCCTAAGCGTGGCATGGTCGCGATATTTCAGCACAAAATACGTCATGAAGGTTGTCCAGTGCGCCGAGGCATAAAATATGCGATGCGTTCAGATGTTATTTATGATGGAGGTGAACCTATTAGCAACATGTCCTAATTTCCTAACTGACGGCGAAAATCTCTAGGACTAAGACGCAATGGGTTTTGTGTGTCCCAAATACCTAGTTCTTGCAATCTTGCCTTAGATTGAGCGCGGTTAATTCTTGCGTCATATTTTATATTAGGTGGATAGGGATCGGCGATCGCTAAACCCTCACCCACGAGATATTGATTTACTAATAATTTATCTTTCCAAATATAGGCAAGCAGGCGATCAGAGTTGTCCTTTTGCTTGACATCAAACTCTAGAATCACCTTCTGCTCTTTAACCAAATCTGATAAACGCTGGCGAGCGCGATCGCCCCAAGGAGACTGTTCTTTTAGCGGCGCACTTAGTCCTATCAGGCGCACCCGTTGTACAGTCATGTTGGGATTACTCAAGACTGAAGCCTCGACGGTTTGACCACTGATCACCCGATTAATTAGCCATATTTCGCCATTGATGCGATCGCTGGGCTGGGTTAAGGCGATCGCAATATTCGCAATTATTAAAAACGCAACCAAAAACACGATCAAAATCAACGGATTTAACGAAGATGGAGAAAGCGATCGTTTTTGCTTAGTCATGATCTATGGGAATACCAAACTGAAACCAATGGCGCTTGCGCTTAGCAAAAAAGTTGCCAAACTGTAATCGGTATACCTCATCTTCATCCTGAGTTTCCAGATCTAAATCTGAAAGCGCGTAACCAGAACAAATCAGGGCATAACCTTCATCTTGCAAGTTTTTGGACAAACCAATCACTTCATGTTGATCGATCTTGCCTGACTTGACTCGCATTGCACAAGCCGTACAAGCACCATTCAGACAAGAAAAAGGCAAATCAATGCCCTGTGCTTCTAAGGACTCAAGAATATAGCGATCGCCGTTAATATCAGCTTCGTAGACTTTATCGTTTTGGCGATCGTGAATGCGAACGTGATAGGACATAGATATTAAATGGGTATTACACGCGAGTAGGAATCATACCTGTGAGACGAGCATAATCAAACAATCCACCCGCATCAATCACAGGGCGGACATCGCCAAGGGATTTCAACTCAAAGGTCGCGCCCGTTGTTTCATTGATCATTAGATTATTATCAAAATCAATGGTTGCTTCTTCGCCTGTCTTGAAACCATCAATCAAGCGATCGACCGATTCCCAAGGATATAGCTCACCAGTCGCCGTACAATTACGGAAGAAAATTCTGGCATAGGACTGAGCCACTACCGCTTCTAGCCCTGCTGCACCAAGGGCGATCGGTGCATGTTCACGAGAAGAACCACAACCAAAGTTTTCGCCCGCCACAATAATTGCATAAACGGTTTTGCTTTCGCCTTCGGCAATAAAGCGATCGTAGCGATCGGGTAGCCCAATCATCGCATAACTACCCAATTTTTCGTACTCATCAGGCTTTGACGGTACAAGAGTGAGATATTCCGCAGGAATAATTTGATCAGTATCAATATTGTCATCCAATACAAATACTTTGCCCTTAATTGTCTTACTCATAGTTTTTGCTGTTTTTGATTCTAGTCAAAATAAAATAACGTCACAACCTTACGCTGCTCTTCCGCATCATGACAAGTTTGTAACAATGTCTCGCTACCATGAAACGCAAAGCAAATTAACTGCTGACACTTAGAAATAATCTCTTGGTTGCACCGAATGCTTGCCTCTGGCAGGGACAGACTATCGTTCTCGCTATGTTCAATTAAATGAATAACATTTTCTAACTGTTCACGAGATTCATAGGGCTGTCGATCTAGGCTCTGTGGCAGAATAACGGTCAACAAATTCGGGTCGGCTCGCAATGCACCTCGGATCGCAGCAAAATTTGTACCCGTCGCGCCAGACGTGATAATACTGTTACCCGACAACGCCAAGGCATAGCTGAGCAGTTCGATCAGCAGTTGGTGCGTCAATGGCACATGGCGCGAACCTAGAAATGCGATCCGCTTTGAGCCTTGCTGCTGGATCGTCGCCAGTTCCTGCAAAAAGTCGTCTAGCTTGGGTAGATTAATTGACTGAGTCAAACAAATCCCTCTCGTTTACTACTAACTGAACGAATAACTACACAATATCACTTAACCCTAGGTTTTCAATGTAGAGATTCGGTGATAATATGATCACTAAAAATTCGGTATGCTTATAATCTCAGTAAATAAACTGATTTTCAAGAAATAGATTGCCCTCGATCGCTATAATTTCTCGATGTCTAATACCAATCCACGAAAGTGTGACAACGATTCCTGTGCGTCGGGATTCCTGTGCGTGGGGAACAGGTGGAGAAATTGACAGATTTCAACAACGGGTTGAATCCTTGGCGCAACGCTTGCGAGAGTTAGAGATTGATCCGTGATAGAGCTTGCTCTAGTTCATCTAATACATAAGGTTTAGAGATTGCCGCTTTCATGCCTAACGCTAGATATTGCGCCTGATCTTCACTGCTGGAGTTAGCAGACACCGCGATGATGTATGGGCGATCGCCTTCAGCATATTCAGCGACAATGCGGCGAGTTGTTTCCATCCCGTCCATTTGCGGCATTTGGATATCCATTAAAATTACGTCATAGCGTTCTTCACGCAATTTAGCTAAGACTTCTAACCCGTTACTGGCGATCTCAGGTTGGTAGCCGAGTTTTTGCAGAAATAACTTGATCAACATTTGATTGTAGGTTACATCTTCGGCTACAAGAATACTCATAATTCTCTTCTCTACCTGCTTGGGAGAGGGACTAGGGGTGAGGGGAATTTCTGCTGCTTCAAGCAAATTTTTGGTTTGTGGAATAGGCGAGGGGCTTAAACCCCTTGCTTCAGGATTGGGCGGCATCTCTGGGATCGACAATGGACTCAAGCCCATGATTTGAGGAGTGCTGAGTTCTAACTCAAAGCTAAAGATACTACCGACTCCAAACTGGCTAACTACGTTAATTTCGCCACCCATTCTGTTGATAATATCTTGGCTAATCGCTAAGCCTAAGCCTGTACCTTCCGTTTTTACAGCAACTTCTCCAACCTGTTCAAAGGGAAGAAATATCTTAGCAAGTTCGGGGGCGGCGATGCCTGCGCCTGTGTCAGAGATCGCAAATTGAATTAATTTACGATTGGGGTTGTCGGAATAGATCTTGCGAACAGTGAAATTAATCTCGCCTACGGAAGTAAACTTGATCGCATTACTTAATAAATTGATGAGAACCTGTCTCAGTCTCTTTTCATCGGCAAAGATGGTTTCGGGTAGATCAGCCGCAAAATCTGGGATGAGAGTAAGATTTTTTTGGAGCGCCTTGAGCCAGACCATATCCATTGTTGTTTTTAAAAAATTGGCTAAGTCTAACAAATTGGGGTCGAGTTCCATTTTGTCGGCTTCGATCTTTGAGATATCGAGAAGATCTTTAATTAAGGCAAACAGATGCTCGCCCGACTTATAAACTATACTGATGAACTCTTTAGCTTCTTCATCTAAACTGGAATTGTCTTGGAGAAGTTGCGAAAAACCCATAATCGAATTGAGGGGGGTACGCAGTTCGTGACTGATATTTCCTAAAAATTTACTCTTGGCCTGATTAGCCGCCTTACTCGCGGCGATCGCCTCTGATAGAGCTTGGTTTTGAGCCATCAGTTGTTGCTTTTGGAGTTTGCGCTCGGTGATGTCTTCGATCGCGATCAAGATCATTTTGCCTTGATTCGCTTGCTCGATTTGACAGGCATTTAGCAACATGGTACGGGTTCCCAACTGGGCAAAATTTTGCGTGATCTCATAGTCTTGAACTGAGACATCAAGGGTCAAAATGTCATTGAGTAGCGATCGCAGTTTGGGAATATTCCATTCACCTTCCCCTAAATCAAAAAGTGATTGATGTTCAGTGAGATCGGCTGACATTTGAAAAACCGTATAGAAAGCATGATTGGCGGTGACAACTTGCAGATAGTCATCGAGAACGATCAAGGGCTGGCGTAGAGTTTCGATAATTGCATTGGCGTAATTGCGGGAGAAGCTCAACTCGATCACACTGTGTTTGAGTAAATCGATATCAAATAGACTAATCACCACACCATCAATCACATTGTCCGTAGTGCGATAGGGACGGATGCGGAGAATATCCCAATGTCCTGAGCGATTCTGCACATCCTGCTCGAAAGGAATTAAGGTATCCATTACTTCTATGATTAAACTCATTAAATTGGGAACACCAATATTAGTTTGAATATCACTAAAGGGTCTCCCAACATCGCTCGTAATCAGGTTGAAGGCTTGCTCCGCCATCGGCGTAAAGCGGCGAATCCGTAAGTCTCCCGACAGCATCAAAATGGGAATATTCACGCTTTTGAGCAGATTTTGCAAATCGTTATTTACAAAATTTAATTGATTATTGCGATCGCGAATTTCATCATTGATCGTGCTTAACTCCTCATTGGTCGCCTGAATCTCTTCTTTGGCTGTTTCCAATTCCTCATTGGCACTTTGTAATTCTTCATTACTAGATAAGTATTCTTCACTAGCAACTTTGAGATCTTGATTGGTCGCTTCCTGTGCATCAATAATCGATCGCAAATATTCCTTAGTTTTGAATAACTCATGGGTAAGCCTTGCAACTTCAATACTAATTTCGGTTTGGCGCTCTTTCCGCGATTTGCTAACAGGAGGGGGAACAGGATTTGGAGACAAAATTGGTTTAGCGCGACTCTCAAACAGCACTAAAAAATAAGGATCATTATCGCTCTGGATGGGAATCACATTGATTTTGACCAAAAGCGTTGACATTTCAATATCATCTTTGGCGACGGGGACATTTTGTCGTTTAGCGTCATAGAGAATCGATCGCAACTCCAGCATTAGTTCGGGACGCGCCATTTTTAATAGATTCAAACTCGCCTTACCCGCAGCAGGTTCTAGATATTGGCTGGTCTGTCCCCGAAATTGCAAAATATCCAAATCCACATTCACAATCACACCCACAGGTGCATATTGGCTCAACACCACCCGATCGGCAATCTGTTCTAAGTTGGATTCAGGTTCGGGTACATTCCGCTTGAGCAGACTTAACGATTCATTGACATAGGCGCTTTTGACAAAATTAAAATTCAGACGGGGGGTAGTCGGTTTGCTCTTGTAAATGCGATTTTTTTTGTCAGCGATCGCAAATAAATCCGCCGCACTACCCACACCCTCAGAACTACCTAACATCAAAAAGCCATCAGGATTGAGCGCATAGTGAAAAATTGGCATCACCTTTTTCTGAAGCACAGGCTCTAGATAAATCAACATATTCCGACAACTGATTAAATCCAAGCGCGAAAAAGGCGGATCGCTAGTCAGATTTTGCCGCGCAAATACACATAATTCCCGTACCGACTTGCCAATCTGATAACCATCCTGCACCTGAGTAAAAAAGTGGCGCAGGCGCTCTGGTGAAATATCCACTAGAGCCTCATGACTGTAAATTCCTAATCTCGCCTTACTAATCGCGATTTCGCTAATATCGGTGGCAAAAATCTGAATTGGATGTTTGACAGGGCGATTACCAAAAAATTCTAATAAACACATGGCGATCGAATAGACTTCTTCACCCGTCGAGCAACCCGCGACCCAAATTCTGATCGGCGCATCAATGGCTTTATTTTGACAAATTGTCGGAAATACCAATTGTTGAAGAACTGTAAAAGAATCTGGCTCTCGAAAGAAACTGGTTACATTAATTAAAATATCGTGATACAGCTTCTCTACTTCATCGGGATGCGCCTGTAAAAACTCGCGGTAGGTTTCTAAATCGCGTAAGTTTAACAACCCCATCCGTCGTGCAATCCGCCGCCTGATCGTTCCCTGCTTGTAGTGACTAAAATCTACCCCCATGCGATTTAGTAATAATGTGAAAATATGCGCCAGCGTTTCGCCACTATTCGCAAAAATAGCCGTGGAAGGTTCATCGATCTCATCCATAGCGATCGCTGCATTAATTGTCTCTTGGCTCTCACTCGACTTTTGACTGATGATCACCAATTCCGCCGCAATCTCCGCAGGTGCTAGCACAAAATCGACATAGCCTGAAGCGATCGCAATCATCGGCATAGTCGGAAATTCTGCCGAAGCAAGCTCTTGGGCAAAGGTAACTCCCCCCGCCGACTTGATCACACCTAAACCGACCGTACCATCTTCGTTACTGCCCGACAATAATACGGCGATCGCATTCTCACCGCGATCGGCTGCCAATGAACTAAAAAAGCCATCGATTACCATATATTTGCCCCGCACCCGCCGCCTTGGTTCCAGTCGCAATATCCCTTGCTCCAAGGTCATCAAAGTATTGGGCGGAATCACATAGACACTATTCGGGACAATCCGCATTCCATCCTGCGCCTCATTCACAGGCATCTGTGTTGTCCGCCGCAAAATCTCGCTCAATTGACTATCATGCTCAGGTGCTAAATGCTGAATCAGCACAAACCCCATTCCCGTAACACTGGGCAAATTTCGTAATAATTGCGTAAATGCATCTAATCCGCCTGCTGACGCTCCAATCGCCGCGATCGGAAAAGATTGTTGCAGTTCTGGCTCAATCTCCAACGATAAATCAGAGCCTACTTGTAAATTCGATTCTGACTCAGGCATCATGATTCTTTCGCTTTTTTTATAATCCAGCACTTCTAGATTCTAACAGAAATAATTCACAAGTTATCTTAAAAATTACTATAATTTTTCATTTAAATTAAGTGTCTGAATATTACGCGGAAATCTTACGCCCAACTCACGACTTTCCCACAAAGCTACTAAGTACACATAATACACAGAGCTAATATTTCATCCCTCAGTGTAGAAGTCTGATCAAATTTCATCAGGGTTAATACCCAGCGATCGCAAATAATTAGCCAATTTCTCTTTTTGATCGCGTTCTTGTATGGCGATCGCCTCAGCCTGTTTTTTAGCCAAACGTTCTTGTGTGGCGATTAAACGTTCCTGATCAGCGATCGCTTCAGCTTGCACCTGTTTTTGCTCAGCTTGCACCCTTTTCTGCTCAGCTTGCACAGCCCGTTCATCCCCTGTCAGCAATAAATTTCCCGCCTCATCCCACCAACGCAACCAAGATACACCGTTCTCAAATTCCAGCCCCAATTCCACGCCCATCGGTGCAATAGCGTAATGACCGCGATCGTTAGGTTGCATCTTGGTATAGCGACCATCAATCAAGTGGTATAGCTCAAGGCTATCTTTCCATGCATCAAAAATGGCATAAAAAGGAATACGGATTGCTTGTTCATATACCCAGAATTTACCCGCTTTTTCGGTTTCACTAGGCGGGGTGGCATCTCTTTCTTCCTTGCCACTGCCAGAGACAAATTCGATCGCAATTAATGGCGCGACAAATTCTTTCCACATCACATAGGAACGGCGATATTCACCATCTAGAAGCGGTGAGACATTCGGTACATAAAACCAGTCAGGGGCTTCGGCTCCTTTTTCAGGTGGTTCCATTATGCGCCAGTAGATACCGCTATCTTGACCAATGCAGTAGCGTCCATCAGGATGTAATTTCTCTAAGACTGGGGCGATCGAACTGGTTAAAACAATACTTTGTGGGTGTTCCTGAAAATTTTTCACAAAGGTTCCGTCTGATTCGGGTAGCTGTTTATGATCGGGAAGATTAATTGATTGTGCGGGGATAAATGGAGGAGAGGGCGCTGTGTACTTAACTGGGGCTTCGGTGGTTTGCATAGTAGCTCTGAGAGATACAATTGGGTTGATTTTAGCATAAATTTTAGGTAAAAATGAGCACCTTACATCTCTTCAGGAATGTATCCAAGCGCCCTCAATTGTTCGGCTAACCGTTGGGCTTTTTGTTCAGACTGCACCGCCCTTTGTTCAGATTGCACCGCCCTCTCATCACCAGTCAACAACAAATTCCCATCCTCATCCCACCACCTTAGCCATGTCGTCATTTCTTGTTGTTGGATTTCTTGTTGTAATCCAAGCTCTACAGCCATTGGTGCGATCGCAAAATGTCCGCGTTCATTCGGCTCCATTTTGGCATAGCGACCATCGACCAAATGATAAACCTCAAGAATATCTTTCCATGCATCAAAAATGGCATAAAAAGGAATCCGAATCGCCTGCTCATACACCCAGAATTTTCCTGCTTTTTCATCTGCACTCGGCGGCGTTGCATCTCGCTCTTCATTCCCATTCCCAGACACAAACTCGATCGCAATCAAAGGCGCGACAGATTCTTTCCAGAGAACGTATGAACGCCGATATTCTCCATCCAAAAACGGCGATACATTCGGCACATAAAACCAGTCAGGCGCTTCTGCTCCCTTTTCGGGTGGTTCCACTAATCGCCAATAAATACCGCTATCTTGACCTATGCAATACTGTCCATCGGGATGTAATTTTTCGAGGATTGGGGCGATCGAACTGGTTAAAACAATGCTTTGTGGGTGTTCCTGAAAATTTTTCACAAAGGTTCCGTCTGATTCGGGTAGCTGTTTATGATCGGGAAGATTAATTGATTGTGCGGGGATAAATGGAGGAGAAGGTGCTGTGGACTTAATTGGGGCTTCGGTGGTTTGCATAGTAGCTCTGAGAGATACAATGGGGTTGATTTTATCATAAATTTTTAGATTCCCCCCAGCCGCTAGCTTCTACAAAATGTTATAATAATCACCAAATGCCATACTAAATGTCATGTAAAGGAGACTAGCCGTGATCGTAGTAACTAAAATTGGTACACCTGAAGCGGAAATCGAACGCATCTGCGATGAACTATCTAGTTGGGGACTGTCTCCCGAAAAAATTGTTGGTAAACACAAGGTTGTGTTGGGACTAGTCGGCGAAACCGCCAATCTTGATGTCCATCGTATTGAAGAATTAAGTACTTGGATCGAGACCGTATTGCGCGTAGAACGCCCATTTAAACGCGCTAGTCGCCAATATCGCCAAAATGAATCGAGTACCGTGATTGTGCCTACCCCCAATGGTGACATTGCGATCGGCGAAAATCAGCCGCTAGTCGTTGTCGCTGGCCCCTGTTCTGTCGAAAATGAAGAAATGATCGTGGAAACGGCTCTACGAGTTAAAGCGGCGGGAGCGCAGTTTTTGCGTGGTGGTGCATATAAGCCGCGTACATCTCCCTATGCGTTTCAAGGACATGGAGAGAGCGCTTTATCCCTACTAGCGGCGGCACGTCAAGCCAGTGGTTTGGGGATTATTACCGAGGTAATGGATACAGCCGATATCGATAAAATTGCCGAAGTTGCCGATGTCTTGCAAATTGGCGCAAGAAATATGCAGAATTTCTCCTTGCTAAAACAGGTCGGTAAACAGAACAAACCAATCCTGCTTAAACGCGGTTTAGCAGCCACTATTGACGATTGGCTGATGGCGGCTGAGTATATTCTCGCTGAGGGTAATCCCAACGTGATCCTTTGTGAACGCGGCATTCGTACCTTCGATCGCGAATATACGCGCAACACTCTAGATTTATCGGCAATTCCTGTACTACGCAAACTAACCCATTTACCAATCATGATTGATCCTAGTCATGGCACGGGCTGGGCGGAGTATGTGCCATCGATGAGTCTGGCGGCGATCGCTGCGGGTGTAGATTCACTAATGATCGAAGTGCATCCTAATCCCAAAAAAGCTCTGTCCGATGGTCCCCAATCGCTCACCTTCGATGATTTCGATGCTTTAATGCTCAAGATTAACCGCATGGCACAGATAATGGAAAGAGCTTAAGTTCACATTCCCCGATCGCTTTCTCCAATTTTTTATGTTAAATGCCACCTTATCCGACAAGCTCGATCGCCTACGCCAAATTTTTAATGAGTCATCGGAAGTCCTTGTTGCTTACTCTGGTGGTATTGACAGTACCCTTGTCGCCAAGGTGGCTTTTGATGTTTTAGGCGATCGCGCTTTAGCCATTACTGCTAACTCACCATCTTTATTACCCGCCGATCTTGCTGCGGCTCAGGTTCAAGCCGAATTTATGGGGCTGAAACATCAAATCGTGCAGACCGATGAAATGAATAACCCTAACTACACCTCTAATCCGATTAATCGTTGCTACTTCTGCAAAAGTGAACTCCATGACACCCTCAAGCCCCTTGCGAAAACAATGGGTTATGGCTATGTGGTTGATGGATTAAATGCCGATGATTTGCAAGACTATCGACCAGGCATACTTGCCGCCAAAGAGCGTGGGGTGCGATCGCCTCTTGCTGAAGTGGGAATTAGCAAAATCGAAGTAAGGATGTTATCGGAATATTTGGGACTGCCTTGGTGGGACAAGCCTTCCCAACCCTGCTTAAGTTCGCGGTTTCCCTATGGTGAAGAGATTACAGTTGAGAAATTACGGCGGGTGGGTAATGCCGAACAATATCTACGCGATCGCGGTTGGAAGGGCGATATCAGAGTGCGATCGATGGGTGATACCGCCAAAATCGAAGTCCCTAGCGATCGCTTTCACGAATTTATGAGCGAATTTATGAACGTAACGGCGATCGCTGATCTTACTCAAACCTTTCGTGAATATGGCTTTAGTTCCATAACCCTTGATCTAGAAGGATTTCGCAGTGGCAAGTTGAATGATGCGATCGCGAAAGCTTAGCTTTTTACTGATATAGAGGTTTTTAAATGATCTCTATATGGAAAACGCAAAAAAAGTAGTGGCAATTCATGAATTGCCACTACTTTTTTATGTCAAGTCAAACAAAAACCGCTATAAAAAAGCGATTTCGGCAACTTTTTGAAATTTTTTTCAAGAATTTTGGGCTATTTGATTAGTAATTCTTATACTTTGGCTGTAAATGTTTTGCTTAACTTCTTAGTGGTTTCTGTATAGTCATGATTTTTTTAGGAGCGAAAATCTGGATATAGTCCTTGGAGGAGATGATTTTGAAAACTAGCCCGAAATAGATATAGTAAATCTAAATTTAGTATCTATCTTTAGACTGATTTAATGTCATTTTTGGACATTTATTTCTGGGATCACCTTGTTACAAGGCTTACATGGTGACTGCTCCACCTCCTAACTGTAAATAGAACCGAATTTTTCTTGTATATTGAGAGCTAATGCATATAAAAGTTTTTTGCACGCAAAAATGCCTATGCCAAAAGGCGTACTTTTGCAGGTGTTTTTTTGTGATTATTGGCACAAAGTTCCATTTTAATAAACAATCCTAATGGGAAAGAAGCAAAATTTTGCTTTTTAACGAGAAAGAATGCTTCAAATGTATATATATAAAGGGTTTAAGCGCTAACTATTGCCATTTGGGATAACCATGTTAGTCTGAATCACATGAATAGAACAGTTAATGTTTTGTTCCTACTTTGCAGATTGGCTGATTTAATTTGATTGATGACTTCTCCTACAAACAGTCTCAACCAAAGCTAAATCAAGCTTTTTGTCAGATTTGTCGTTTATCTTCATTTTTTGCTTTACCTATGCTTAATTGGAACTGGAGCTATACTCTCTCTACCTCAGTCGTAGCTCTTGCTATCATCTCAAGTCTCACTAGTCATAGCGCCCAAGCTCAAACAACAATCCCATCGGAAGTTAGAGACACGTCTGCATCTGCTTCTTTACGCAATACACCCAATACACTTAATAAAGTCGGCGAATCGCGATCTCTAATCAAAACTAAAGACGATGCGATCGCTCGCATTCATACCCATAAACTAAATGGCAAAAATGCCGCTACGGTCTATGTGAGAGGCATTCCCGTCGTTACTTACATCGAGTCTGACGAAGCCACAAAATCAGCTTCAGATGCTGGTCAAACCAATGCTCAAATCAAGGAAAAAAGCGAAACCAAAGGGGCAACCAAAAATATTTCTAGCTCAACAGCCGCTAGTGCCGATAATTTACTAACTTCCAGCAATCCGATCGAACGCGCCACCGCCGCCGCCGCAATGATTAACCAACTTAATCGTGACGGTCTCGATGCAAGTAAGATTATCCCTGCTTGGAATAATGGTGATTATGTAATCAAATTAGGCGATCGCGCCACCTTGAAATTTGATCAACAAGCCGTTTTCCCTGACTCGTTACAAAATCAACCCGAAGATGTGCTGGAGTCCGCTAACCTCCTCCGCCGTTTACTAGGTGGCGCTAATCCTGTGTCGGAAGTAGCTAATGCCCCTAAGCCCAAGTTTGCAGCTAATTCTGCATTTAGACCAGCCCTAAACAATCAAATCGTGGGTGTGATGTCGGGCATGGCTTCTTGGTATGGTCCTGGTTTTGATGGCAATTACAGCGCCAGTGGCGAGATATTTAATGCTAATGCTTTGACCGCCGCGCATCCTAGTTTGCCCTTTGGGACTTTGGTGAGGGTAGTGAATATGGACAATGGTCAATCGGTTGTAGTCCGCATCAATGATCGTGGTCCGTACGCGGAAGGACGGATCATCGATATGTCGGCAGGGGCGGCAAACATGATCGGTTTAGTTGCTTCTGGCGTTGCACCTGTAAGACTTGAAGTATTGTCAAGATAAAAAAGAGTCAGAACAAGCCGAAAATTGTGATAGCTAATATGCAAGACTTTGATTAATAAATAATTAATATTCATAAATCAATAATTTCTTGCTATGAAACCTATTACTTTGCTCGGTTCTACAGGCTCTATCGGTACACAAACTCTGGATATTGTGGCTGAATATCCTGACAAATTTCGGGTTGTGGGGATGACCGCAGGGGGGAATATTGACCTATTTGCTCAACAAATTCGCCAGTTTCAGCCTGAAATTGTGGCGATCGCCAATCAAAATAAACTCGCAGAATTAAAAGAGGCGATCGCCGATCTTGCTATCAAGCCAATTATATTATCTGGAGCCGAAGGAGTTGAAACTGTCGCCGCCTATGGTGATTCGGAAGTAGCCGTGACGGGAATAGTCGGATGCGCGGGGCTATTACCAACGATCGCCGCAATTAAAGCGGGTAAAAATATTGCCTTAGCGAATAAAGAGACCTTGATCGCTGGTGGCGAAGTAGTCGTGCCATTGGTGAAAAAACATGGCGTGAAATTATTTCCCGCCGACTCTGAACATTCTGCAATTTTTCAGTGTTTGCAAGGAGTGCCAGAGGGCGGACTACGACGGATTATTCTTACGGCTTCGGGTGGAGCCTTTCGCGATCGCCCCACAGAGGAGCTAGCATCAGTGACTGTCGCCGATGCCCTCAAGCATCCCAACTGGGCGATGGGTAAAAAAATCACGATTGATTCCGCAACCTTAATGAATAAAGGATTGGAAGTCATCGAAGCTCATTATCTCTTTGATGTAGATTACGATCAGATTGAAATTGTGATTCATCCTCAAAGTATTATTCATTCCCTAATTGAATTGGAAGATACTTCAGTAATTGCCCAGCTTGGTATTCCTGATATGCGTTTACCATTACTCTATTCCCTCTCCTATCCCGATCGCGTACCGACTCAATGGGAACGTCTCGATCTCGTCAAATGTGGCACACTCACCTTCCGCGCTCCCGATCATCAGAAATATCCCTGCATGGAACTAGCCTACGCCGCAGGTCGTGCTGGTGGAACCATGCCTGCGGTATTGAATGCTGCCAATGAGCAAGTTGTGGAACTATTCTTGCAAGAACGAATTCGTTATGTCCAGATTGCGGATCTGATTAAACATGTATGCGATCGGCACAATTGCGTTTCTAAGCCAGAGCTTGAAGATATTCTGGAAGCTGATAAATGGGCAAGAAATGCGGTAATTGAGCAGATCATGGCAACAATTTAGGAGAATCATGCGCTTTATCAACCCCAAAACCGACTATGCTTTCAAAAAGATCTAGGTATCCAGCAGGGGCTTGAGCAGGGAAAGCTAGAGACTCAAATGGCGATCGCAAAACAATTGCTTAGTGTTTTAGATGATGCTGCGATCAGTCGCACCACAGGACTCAGCATTGAGGCGATCGCCCAACTTAGAAATAATTGACCATATTTCCTTTTTACTTGGCGATCGCGGGTGGCATGACTACCTTAGTTGCCAATCCCAAAGTTCTTAATACTTGAATTGCCCACCAAGTCACATCAACTTCCCACCAGCGCCAGCCAGCCTTAGCCACATGGGGATAAGCATGATGATTATTGTGCCAGCCTTCACCATAGGTCACGATCGCTGCCCACCAGAGATTCCGCGAATTGTCGTTAGTCTCAAAGGTGCGATATCCCCACATATGGGTTACAGAATTAATAAACCAAGTGCTATGCCATAGCAAGACCGATCGCAAACACATTCCCCAAATAATAAACGACCAACCACCAAGCATATATAACCCAACTCCCAAAGGAATTTGTAATAGTAAATAATACTTGTCTAACCAGAGATAAAAGCGATCGCGAGCCATCTCTGGCGCATATTTACGATATAGGTTTGGATTAAAAAATTCTTCTTTAGGATAGAGCATCCATAACATATGACTCCACCAAAAACCTCTACGCGCCGAGTAGGGATCTTTTTCCGTGTCTTCAGTATGAGCATGATGTAAGCGATGCCCTGCAATCCAAAAAATCGGACCGCCTTGTAAAGCCGTTGCACCGATTAAAGCGATCGTATATTCCAGCCATTTAGGAACTTGAAAACTGCGATGGCTCAGCAAACGGTGATAGCCTAAACAAATGCCAATGCTTCCTAAGAACCAATGCAACAGGATCATCGTTCCTAATGCGGACCAAGAAAAGAACCAAGGCGCTAATAGGGCTAAGCCATGCACAAAACTAAAGAAAATTACCGAAATCCAACTAAGTTTTAGTGGATTAGGTCTAGACTCATCGGCTGAAATAATATCTGAAAATAGTCTTGTCATGATTTATAACTATTGTGGAAAAAGTTTTATCAAATTGAAAGCACAAGCTTTCGTCATAATTTCAGACTCATGATGGAGTTGAAGTTACGGTCATGGGAATTGCTATGAATGTTGCTGTGAGTTTTGTGGCGAATTACGTCAGTTGGGTTCGTTCGGAGTTTTTGCTGTATTCCCTTGCCAAGAACTGCAAGCTTTTTGAAACTCATAACGCGGATCATCGTTTACAGCACAGGCTTCATTGGGACTAGAACAATCTTGGCATTCAATATTTTGATGACAGTGATTTATTAGTGGGACAAGTTCTTGGTGCAATATTTGCAATTGTTGGATGGTTTCTTCGATCGCTCTAGCTTTTTTGAGAAGACAATCATGTACTGTTTGACAGGTGGGTGATTTGCCATCTTTGGCTGCCAAAATCTCTCTGATATCATCTAAGCTAAGTCCCATAGCTTTGGTATGGGTAATAAAAGTTAAGCGATCGACATCCTCTTGACTAAACAGGCGATAACCTGATTCAGTCCGATGGGGAGGAGGAATTAACCCGATGCGCTCATAGAAATATAATGTCTGAGGATTTAGCCCCAACTTGCGAGAGACTTCACCAACTTGCAGCATGGTCATCTTTGCGTTTTCACATTCAACTTTTACATCCAACATCTACAAGCTTAGAGCCTATACCATAGTATAAGGTCAAGTGTTTCGTTAAAGTTTCTGTATTGTTACTCTCTTCCAAGTCAACAACTGATGTTATGCGGTTTGAATCCCAAAATAAAAAAGGGACGCTTTGCGTCCCTTTTTTATTAACAAGCAAAAGTTCGATGTTGTAGACAGGGCATCTGCCGACGAATTTGATCAATGCGAGATGGTTGGATCTCGGCGATCGCTACACCCGTGCGATCGCCAGCATCAGCAAGGACAATTCCCCAAGGATCGACGATCATCGCGTGACCATGAGATTGACGGCGGGGCGTATGCATTCCAACTTGAGCAGGCGCAATTACATAACTGGTATTTTCGATCGCCCTAGCTTGCAATAAAACTTGCCAATGATCTTTACCCGTAAAGGCGGTAAAGGCGGCGGGAACAAACAATACATTTGCACCATTTTTTGACAAATGCCGATATAGCTCTGGAAATCTCACGTCATAGCATACTGAAAGCCCTAAATTGCCATATTTTTCAGAATGATATACAGGCGGTGAATCCGTCCCTGCTAGCACGGTTGCCGACTCTTGATAGGTGTTGCCATCAGGAAGATTGACATCAAACAAATGCATCTTCCGATAACGCGCCAACTCCTCGCCCTCACGACCAATCAGCAAAGCCGTGTTGTACATCTTGATTGGCGATGAATTACTGGGTGTCGGCACTGGAACAGGAAACCCACCACCAAGCAACAGGATTTGGTATCGTTGTGCGAGTGTAATTAGAAATTTTTCACTCTTTTCGGCAATTTCTGTGGAAAGCCTTGTTTTTTCAACCTCATCACCTAAAAACGAAAAATTTTCAGGGAGACAAACTAACTCCGCACCTCGATTTACGGCAAGTTGGATCAAATCTTCTGCTTGAGCAAGATTTTTATCTACATCCGCAACACTGGTCATTTGTACAGCCGCAGCCAAATATGACTTCATCACAATCCTTAAAGCATTCCCACATGGTTTAAATGTGCCGTATAGCACATGATCTAGATTACCCTGAGGCGCGATCGCATAACCAAATATTTAAATAATAGTAATTTTTTTTAGTAATCAGCTAAAAATATGCCGCCGTACTTCACGCTGCAACTTTAACTAAAAAGTGTCGCGCCGTGACTCATTGTTGGGTTTGATCAGCCAATTTTACCAGTAACGATATAGGCTACTCGCAAACCAACATTACTGGCATGATCTGCCATGCGCTCGAGATGATGGATTGCTAATATCATTAGCATTACAGGTTCTAATGGCTCACCATATAACCTTTGCGCGGCAATTAGATCATAAATTCGCTTGTAGTCATCGTCCACAGCATCATCTTTAGCTTTGATCTGTAAGCCAATATTTTCATCAAGATTTGCTAATGCTTCTAAACTCATCGCGAGCATGGCGCGACAACGATGAAACATGATTTGCAAATCACCCAGATGGGGGGATGGCGGGTAGGGAAAAAGTTTGATGGCAATGTCGCCAAGATTTTCGGCATAGTCGCCAATCCTCTCAATATCTCGAATCAATTGCATCAAAGCGCTGAGCAATCTCAGGTCACGAGCAACAGGTGACTGTAAAGCAATTAAACTTATACAGTCAATTTCAATTTGGCGATAAATTTGATCGATTTGCTTGTCTTGGGCATCAATACGTTTCGCGGATTCAAGGTCACGATCAAATAGGGCGGCATGGGCTAGAAGAAACGAATTTTCCACCAGAGCGCCCATTCGCAATGTGTCTTGTTCTAGACGATTTAATTGCCGCTCAAAGCTGCTTCTTGTGCGTTTCTGACCTTGATATGAGGTTTCTAACATGGACTTCCTCGAAATCAAAGAAATCAAATCGGATAAAGTTAAAGCCGTATCTCGTATGTTTACATATATTTTAGTCTTTGAAAGTGTTTGCAAATACTCCCTCAAAATACTTGTTGCCCTGAAGTTTGCTGTTACACAAAACTAAGGTGGTCGAGGAATTTTGCTCAAAGCCAATATGTTCGTAAAACTCAGTCTGATGCGTAGTCATTAAGTATACGCGCTCGACATCACAAACAAAGGTATGCGCTAACACAGTTTGGACTAACTTGCGCCCCAAACCTGCTCCCCGATAATCTGGATCAATCACCACATCCCAAATAGTTGCTCGATAAACGCCGTCACTGGTGGCGCGAGCATGACCGATCAATTTTTCGCTATCCCATACGGTGACAACAGGTTTAGAGTTAGCGATCGCGATCGCTAACCCCTCTAAAGTACGCTCCTTTGCCCAAAAAGCCCCTATTTTCAATAAACTTTGCAACTGCTCTAAATCAACTTCTTCGTGGCGATCGCTAAAGCGAATGTGACGATTATCCATGCCTTGATCCATGTATTTGAATTCCCGAATTTATTAATCCGTTGATTAACCCGTCACAAAATCCTGACATATTGGCGATCGCGTGACTGTATCAGTTTTTGCTTTAGAGCGAACCATGTCTACAAAAAAAGAGCGCATTGCGCTCTTTTTTTATGTTAAATAAGCGATCGCGTTTATTTACCCGATAACCAAGGCTCAGCTATATAAACCTTCTTCGCTAAACCAACCGCTTGAAGCAGATTGATCACAGCCCAAGTTGGATCAATTTCCCACCATTTCAAACCAGAACGGGCTGACTTTGGATAAGCATGATGATTATTGTGCCAGCCTTCACCATAGGTCAAAATCGCCGCCCACCAGAGATTAGTGGAATGATCGGGAGTTTCACTAAAGTTTTTGTAACCCCATTTATGGCAAGCAGAGTTAATCAGCCAAGTGCTATGCCAGAGAAATACCGATCGCACAGCTACGCCGTAGACCAAAAATGACATACCGAGACCAGAGAAGACCTTTTCGCCAATTATGTAAAGCAAAGCTGCAAGTGGCAATTGCAAAAGTAGAAAATAGCGATCGAGAAATGCGTAGTAAGGATCGCTAGCCAGATCTGGCGCAAACCTATTGTAGTTAGTGGGCTTAAAATGTTCAGGCTTGGAGTACATGATCCACATCATGTGGCTCCACCAGAAACCTTTATTTGCCGAGTATGGATCTTTCTGATTGTCTTCGGTAAACCCGTGATGTTGGCGATGTCCACCCACCCAAAATACAGGACCGCCTTGCAGCGCCAAAGCACCAATCGTGGCGATGATGTATTCCAACCACTGAGGCACTTGAAAGCTCCTATGGCTGAGTAGTCGGTGATAACCTAGGGTAATGCCGATGCTGCCAAGCAACCAATGCAAGAAAACTGTAAGTATCACAGCTTGCCATGAAAAGTAAAAAGGAGCAGCGAGGGCGGCGAGATGAAAAGCACTGAAAAATCCGACATTTGTCCAATTCAGCTTTTGTTCAGTGGGGATGATGTTGGTAGTGGCGGTCATGAAATAACCATGAAATAACTTAGGTGTGGTGAGGAGATGCAAGTATCACTTACAATCTATGAGAATCTATATTAAGTTTAACCGCTTTTTAAGCAATAATGCAAGTGTCACTTACATTATTTGCCAAGTTATTTGCCAAACAATTTGTAAGATCATCTTAATGGTACATACGCTCATGTCTGTATCTCGCGTTCCCACTAGACAGCGCATTGTGAACACAGCGTTGGAATTGTTTGCTAGTAAAGGAATCACCGAGACAACTACCCGCCAGATTGCTGACTTTGCTCAGGTGAATGAAGTTACTTTATTTCGTCACTTTGGCAATAAGCATGGTTTATTGTTGGCTGTTTTGCAGGAATGTTTGCAAAAATATTTGCAAATGGCTCAAGTGCATGAACCATTTGTCGGTTCAGAGATGGTGTCGGATATGAATACACAGAGAGATTTGCGCCAATTTTTAAAAGACTATATCCAAGGTTCATTGCAAGCTTTGGAAACTGTGCCTGAATTAATGCGATCGCTAATTGGTGAGGCGGGACAGTATCCCCTCGAAAGCCGACAAGCTCTTGCTCAGGGGCTTGATCAAGTCAATCAAACGATCGCGACAGCTGTTCATGATGTATTAATCAATTCGCGACTGCAATATCCCTTGCCACCAATTAGGCTAGCGAACTTATTAAATACTTGTATTTTGGGTTACGCAGTAATCACTTTAACTAGTGATGTCCAGACGATTTGGAGTGATCGCGATGATTTTATTAATACCTTAGTAGATATGTTTGTCCAAGAGGTGAGCCAGATTCCACAAGCGCGACCAATCATGGATATTCCTGCGGAAACAGTGCGCGAAATAATTTTGCAAGCGAAAAAATGTGGAGCAAAAGACTATGCGATTGCCTATTTACTATTTGGGGCTGGGCTAACGGCTCTGGATATCACTCGCTTACGGTTCAAAGATTACCAAATTCAGGCGAACCACGGGATTTTGCGGATTAATGCAGCAGCTAGCGATCGTTTTGAGCAGGGACGCGAACAGCGGCGATCCGTACCACTAAATCAGAAAATTCTTGGTCATCGTTATGGTTCGGCAACCAATAATCCTCTCAGTGCCTATCTCAAAAATCGCCAAAAAGGTTCTAAAAACAGTCAAAAAAACAATCCTCAAATCGATGCTCATGACTTGAAAGATGATCTTGATGTCATGTTTCTTGGCGCTGATATCAACGCTGATCTCGATCTCAAGAGCGATCGCCAATTCCTATTTTTATCATTAGGAGAAGTCTCTCAAATGTGGGAATTATGGACAAAATCCTACCGTAATCCTGATGGCTCCGCGATCGCCATTGAGCAAGCAAGACATACTTGGTGTCTAGAAATGTTAGCGCGTGGTATTGATATTGATAGTTTTTGCATTATTAGTGGACTCAAACCCAAAGAGTTACAAGCCTATCAAATTCGCCTCAAAGAAAAATTAGCGATCGATCAAGCGATCGCCCTTGATAGTTAATGGACGAGTAGTACTAGGCAGCGAGAAGCTCTATTAACTCTTCGGGTTGTGACCAGTAGGCGATGTGAGATAGGTCTTCAAGGATGCTCATGTTGTCAGGAGTCCAGACATCTACTGTGTCATCGAATAATGAAATAAATCGTATAGCTCGTTCATCTGATTGGTTATTTTTTCACAGATGCTAGTCATTACAGGAATAGGTCTAGTTGTAAATGTGGGGGCTGATGTAAGCTCCCATTATGAATGATTTTAGACTCTAAACAAAATTGTTGCCAAACTGCTACAGGATCTGTAACTAAAGCGGTGATATCTGAGGGTACATAGGCAAATTTGTCACGGTATCCATACTGCCATCGATGTTTATGTTTTTCGCCAACTCTTTTGCCATCTGGATTTTTATGATCGCTACCCATGTCTAGGGCATATATTCTGCCAACAGCTTTGTGAATGATGACGTAACCTAATTTTTCTGACAGTTGGTTATAGCTGCCTCTTGCCACGATGGGATAGCCACTATCTGAAATAATTTGGCACTGAAATTCAACAAAGGGTGAATGATCTTCGTCTTCGCGCCATGAGATATCACCTTCGCTCCGTTTGGTTTCGTCAGCAATAATTTCCTCAAATTCATCTTGGGTTAGCATTCATATCCTCATCTAGAAATTTTTCTAATCTGTTGTCAGACTATTTATTATCTCAAACTCATCTTTAGTTAATGGCATTACTGAGAGTCTTGGCTGTTTGACTAAGCCAATATTTGCTAATTCGAGAGTTTCTTTTATCTGGCTTAAGGTTATTGGTTTCTCAAAAGTTTCTACTGGCTCAAAGGTGACGCTTAACCATTTGGGATCATCGGTGGTTGGGTCTTGATGGGCGATCGCAATTACTTTCATTTTACCCATGATGCTGTTTCCTTCTTGGCTATGGTAAAACAAGACCTCATCGTTTAGTTGCATGGCTTTGAGGTTATTCCGTGCTTGGGGATTGCGGACGGAATAGATTTCAAATTTGCCATGTAGCAAGATTTTTTGCCAACTGTAGCGGAAGGGTGCGAATTTTACTAGCCAGTAGTTCATATTAAATTCTGAACACGGATTTTATGGATTACGCTGATTTCACTGATTTTAATTTATTCTAATCCAAAAATCTAAAAAATCCGTGCAATCTGTGTAATCCGCTTAATCCGTGTTCAGATGTTTTATGTTCGTATTAATCTTTTAAATTCTAGGCTTTTACCGCCGAAGTTAATTAATAGTCCGACTTCGAGTTTGTAGACTTTGAGGTAGTTTAGGGCTTGGGCAAAGTGGACATCTTCTAGTTGTTTTGTGGCTTTTAGTTCGACTAATATTTTATCTTCGACTACAAAATCAGCGCGGCGTGTACCGATTGGTTCGGGTAGGTTTTTGTAATAGATTTGTTGTTCGATTTCTCTGGCAAATGTTAAGCCTGCTTGATGAAATTCGTAGGCTAATGCTCTTTGATAGATTACTTCTTGAAAGCCGTTACCGAGAAATTTATGAACTTCAAAGGACGCGCCAATGATTTTCTGGGTGATGTCTTGGTGTTTGAAGGTCATAATTAAATTCTGAACACGGATTTGACGGATTACGCTGATTTCACTGATTTTAATCTAATCTAATCCAAAAAATCCGCGCAATCTGTGTAATCCGCTTAATCCGTGTTCAAATAGTGGGGTTAATATAAATTCAGAACGCGGATTTTTTGGATTACGCTGATTTCACTGATTTTAATCTAATCTAATCCAAAAAATCCGCGCAATCTGTGTAATCCGCTTAATCTGTGTTCAAATAGTGGGGGTTAAGTTTACGCAGGTTAGCCTTCTGAGCTTGAGATAATTTTGGATATCGACGTGCATACCAATTCTCAACTTCGGCAATGTCTTCGGCGTTAAGTCCATAGGCTTCATAGACTAATTTATCTATTTCTATCTGCTCGTGACTGGCATAATCGTAACGAGGATCGATTTTTTGTTTGTCAATAATAGCGTCTACCAATTCAATTAGTTTGGCTTCTATTCTATTGGCGAGATTGCAAACCAATGGAAATGCAGCTATATCATCACCACTTGTATCAACAGAGTGCTTTATATTGTTCTTAAATAAATATTTTGCCAATTTAGATGAAATCAAACCCAGCAATAATTTGTCATCTAAAATATCACAAAATAAACCCGATCCTTTTGCCTCAAATACACCAGAACTGTTTAACCTAAATGTAGGTGCGTAGATTCCTGATATTGAAAATGTTAGACCTTTTCTAAAAAAGTATTTTTCATTCTTCCAAGCTACACCACGATTTTTTCTCATGTCAGTAATAGCTCCTTTAGCCCAATTTATATAATATTGAGTAGGCACATAGTAATTAGGAAGCCAGCCATCATCGGGTGTAATTAAAAGTGAAATGGGAGGAATAAATGAGGATGGAATGTATGATAGATAGCAGTTCTAGTC
>JBILGV010000142.1:0-9348 GCA_044350865.1 Pseudanabaena sp.
CTGTTTTTGTTTTCATATCCATATCTCGTTTTATCACTTCCTTCGACTAGAACTGCTATCTATCATACATTCCATCCTCATTTATTCCTCCCATTTCACTTTTAATTACACCCGTTACCGTAGGATACAGCCATGAAAATTATAGGCTGTATCCTTGATCTCTTTGTATTATGAAGCAGAGGCGGCTATGAATTGGCTGTTAACTTTTCCAAGATTTCCTTAGTTCGCATTCCCTGTTTTACCCAAGGCTCTACCCTTTGAATCTTGCTGGTTACTCCCACAATAAAGCGAGTGTAGTTTTTCTGAATAGAACTAGATGCTCCAACAGAATTTTGCTCAGGTTGCACTGACCAGTCCGTTGCACAGGCGCGAATATCCTTACCAGCCCATCGCGAAAACCACGCGGCGATAAAGCCTGCTTGTAACTGATGCCAAGGTAAATTGCCTGACTTTAAGCCCATCTCACTACCTGTAGTTAAGATCGAGTTTTCGGTCGTGACTACGAGTAATCCATGTTGGCGATCGCTAAAGTCAATCGTCAGAGTTCCCATACCATGCACAGTCCAAAGCTGGCGCATGGTCGCAAAAAATTCCACCGCATTAGTCGCCATAATCGTTTTGCCTTGATAGGACTCGATTTCACCACGAATGTGATCGTAAAAGGAACCACCCCAACTAAAGCCAAAGGTATAGAGAGCCAGCGCTCCCGCCTGTCCAGCTTCTGATTGTAGGGCGCGATGAATGCTGCGTAATAAAAAATCAGGTACGGCAACCAAGCGATCGCCTTTACGAGTCGATAATAAGCCTGTGGCAGGATCGGACTTGACGTAAAAACGAGGGGAAAAATAATTTCCAGCAATTGCAGGGAGTGAATTAGTTGTCATTGGCTTAACCATTGGTGAGCGATCGCAAGGTAAGGGCTGAGTAAATCGGCATTTTCTTTAGGAAGATTATCCTGCACAGATTTCCGCAAAGCGCGATAGAGAACATCATTGATCCGTTGTTTTTGGAGTGCAATCATAATGTTTTGCATCCAATAGAGCAGACGATCTTTAAGAAGTTCTTCATCTTGTAACAACATTGCTGTCGCGCAATAACGTAAAACCAAAGCCATGTCACGATTACATTTGTTGACACCATTAGGACTCATTTTTGCAGCCATATCGGGTGCTGAAATCTGTACCTGACTCATCATCTGCTCAAGGATAGAATTTTCCTTAGCTTGAATCAAATCATAGGTTTGACGGCGCTGTTGCCATGAAGCGATCGCGCCATCCAGTGTTCGCAAATCGTCGGGGGTTATGTATGAGCCATCGGCACGGTCTAAAACGTTTTCTAATAAAGTAAGCATGATTTTAAAGGTTTGATTAAATATTACTTTCTATAGTCAGAATCTCTAAGAGATTCCCCTCAAGTTTCTAAGACTCAGGGAAGTTAACAAGGAGATCTTCTAGTAGACTTAAGTCTTCTTCTTTGGCAAGTAGAATTTCTGAACTCTCTACATTCCATGCAATTTGTTCAATGAACTCTTTGGTGGTTAGTGACTCTAAATTGGGAAGATCATCTAAACCGAGTAGAAAAGGCGCTGGGCGCGGAATTATAATTACTCCTTCACTGTTCAGAGTGGATTGAGCACCTCGCCGCGATCTCGAACTGCTATCTCCATCCAAATCGCCAGAAAAAAGGACTCTCAGGGAATTGACAAGCGATCGCCATAGTCTTTTTAGGGAATTGAGCCATTTATGCCAAAATTGATTGGGGGAATGATTCTGCTTTCTCAACTTAAATACCTCCTCTATTCATTTAGTGATTTAAATCAGTGCCATTAGAACCATTAGCAGAAATATTAGAAGAGCTATCAGAGTCTTCCTCCGCCAATAGTTTTTCTTCAATCTCACGCGCTGTTGCTCCAGAACTGAGCCAAAACTCGGCAGCCTTAATTCGAGTTTCCGAACCAATCAAAAATCGACAGAAATTATTGCCCATCGAATAGCATTGAATTTCCGTGCTACTCAATCCACGATTCAACATCACAGAGAAGAATCCAGCCAATAAACCTGCATAGAGAAAACATACAGGCTTGCCAATATTGCCCATCGACTTCGCCACTGCCGAGTCGTATAAATCAATAAAAATAAACCCTTCTTTAATCGAACTGAGGTCAATATTCCACTTGCCCCAACCTTGGGCGGTTAAGGGCCACCACCAAGTTTCTAAGGCAAACTTAAGGCTAGATTTGCTGATGCTTAACTGATAGTCACGCTCAAACCAGATTTTAAAGTCTTGAGCGTCCTCAGTTCCCCAGTCTTTACCGATCAAATACATTAACCAACCAGATGCTTCACCAACTTCATGCTCCAATCCCTTGAGCAGAGAGACAATAAAATCATCACTAGCCAATATAAATTGACGTTGATTCCAGTCTTTAATCTGTCCTTGCGACTGGTCGAACTTGAAATAAGTATGCCGACTGAAATGACATACTTGAGATAGGGGAGTTAATGGAAGAAGAGTTTCTTTTTTTGAGTGAACGGCGGATCTATTCATAGAAAATCCTGAGTTGAATGGATATAAATTTATTTCGCGGTAGTGGCAATTCATTTCGCGGTAGTGGCAATTCATTTCGCGGTAGTGGCAATTCATGAATTGCCACTACTACATTTCGTTCTTTTGCGTAAGATTTTTGTGAGGCAGTAAAATTTGACTTAAATCAGTATTAAAACTGGAATCAATTTCCGCCATTTTCTCTAAAGCTGATCGCAAAATCAACTTACCTTCTTCAACTAAAACTTCACCAGTTAGGGGATGGATCAGATTTTGCTGAGCGCGTTTACCAATTAAGCTTTTTAATTCGCCAATCGAGCCGATATACATGCCTTGGGGAACTTCAATCACCAATCCATCTTGCCAAACCCTCGCCTGACAAGCTAAGCGTGAATTCGCTTTTGATGTAGTGATAAAGCTCAGGGTTAATATCTCCTGTTGGCTTTTAGGACTGAGGGCTTCCTTACCATCTTGAATATATACATGACAGGTTGCACAGCGTCCTTGACCACCACAGGCTTGAAGTACATTCATCTCCTGTCTCAGTAACACACTGAGCAGAGTACTGTCAGTTAAGACCTCTACATCTTGGTTTAATGGTTGTAGTTTTATTTGTTTCACTTAATTTACTTCACTTAAATTGTGCCGATAAGCTCATTCAACTGGAGAAATTAATTTGGAAACATCGGCGGACAGTGGCTTAGCTTGCAAGATTAGCGAGAAGTCAACGATGACTCGTTCACATTCTTTCAAAAAAGCTCTTACCCATGTCTGCACATCCTGCAACTGCTCCATACTTAGAGGATCAATTTGTTCAGAAATGAACGGACAACTAATTTGTCCTTGATAATTAACCGTCCAATATTCCAAAGAAGGATGTAGAGTTACGAGACTAGCATGACTTTTTTTCCAATAGTTAGCGATCGCCAGAGGTCCCAAATAGTTAGAACTATACTTAGTCAAACGATTTAGGGCTACGAGGGTCGCCTCCCATGTCAAAGTATCTCCGACAACTTCTCTAGAAGAGGGATTATGAACCTGTGTAGATGATTGAATTGTGCTTTGGAGCGCGTTACGCACCAATACTTGCTGGAACAGATGTACATTCTGAGGATGAATACTCACCACATCATGCACACCACGTTCGATCGCCCAATCTCGAAAAAAGTTACTAACTTCGATTTGGTCAACCAGTAAAATAATCGGTAAATTCTGCCATTGTTTGAGGCAACGGCGACAGACTTCTAGCCAGTTTAAATCTTCCAATTTACCCAACAAAACTAGATCGGGGGATTGACTAGAGATCGTTTGCTCCAACTGCTGATAATTGGCACAAAGATCGGGAACCCAACGGTTATCTTTTTTGATTTCTTGAAGGATAGTCTGCGATACGGTTGGTTTGGACTCAGCTAAGGCTATGTGAATAAGCGGCTTTTGAGAATACCGCCTATCTACCAGTTCTTCAAAAAAAGAATCTGAGTTATTCATTGTTAGCGTCTGCATTTACGATTTTTTATAATGTTTTGTTAAATTTTTAAGATGTTGTGAGGTTTTAGTTTTAGAGTTAGAAGTGGAGAGAAGTGTTTAAAAAAGATAATGGTTTATTAAAAAATATCTCTCCCATCAGTGAAGATAGAAAGAGATAAGTTATTTTGCCACGGGTTTAGTTGTGTTAAAAGCTACAACGTTAAAACTTTAAGAAAGTATTTAATTTTTAACATAATTAGGGCCTACGCAAAATAACCAAACGTAGGGGCAATTCATGAATTGCCTCTACGTTAGAGTCATGATTTCAAGTCTTTTTGCGTAAGTCCGAACAATATTATTTTTTATAAATTAAACATCACTAAGTAATCTTTCTAAAATTTCTTGAGTAATTAAGTTACCTTCTTGGACTAATAGCGCTCCTGAGATGGGGTGGTAAATATTGCGCGGGGCAAGGTGATTTTTTAATCTGGCAAAGATCTGCACTAACTTCTTGTCGGCTTTATTATCCAGATAAAAAACTGCTCCATCTTCTATAACCGATGCTTGACAGGTGAGGCGGTAAAGTGATACGTCTTTGCGTGTATTTCTGAGAGTTACCTGCTCTAGGGTTTGCATGGGACTAAGGCTGTCTGCACCATCGAAAATTCGGAGGGCGCAGGTTCCGCAGGTTCCTTGTCCGCCACAGATTGCAGCTAGTTCTACCTTTGCATGTTTCAGCGATCGCCACAACTCGCTTTTGGGGGAGACATTGATATAAATTCCTAGAGGTTCGAGTTTGATACGAGGCATAGAGCTTAAGATTCTGCCGAGACAAATTTAAATGATGCAGTTGAGCAGCACAACAAGTTGGTAATCTTAGCCTTTTTTGGGACAGGTGAATAGCAATTTCAAGATGATTTCATGATTTTCTCAAAGCTGCCCAAAAGTGACTAATCATGAATGATCCCTACATTTTTTGTGTATTTTGTATATTAGGTATGTAAAATCCGCTATAAATTAGGAACTGTATATATATTTCACAATGAAAAACACTCCTTCTATTCTTGTAATTGATGATGAACCCGATAATTTTGATGTGGTTGAGTCTCTTTTAGATAATGTCAACTGTCAATTAAGTTATGCCTCTAGTGGTCGAATAGCCTTAACGCGTTTGGAAGTATTACAACCTGATGTTATTTTGCTAGATGTGATGATGCCAGGCCTGAATGGCATTGAAGTGTGCCGAATAATTAAGCAAGATCCACGCTGGAAAGCCGTGCCGATCATTATGATCACGGCTTTAACTTCCAAACAAGATATGGCTTTGTGTCTAGAAGCTGGTGCTAGTGATTTCTTGAGTAAGCCTGTCAATGGCGTGGAATTAAGGGCGAGAGTCAAATCAATGATTCGACTCAAGCAGCAATATGATAATCTCGAATCGCTACTACAAACTAGAGAAGATATGGTGCGGATGATCGTCCATGATTTACGTAATCCTCTATCAACAATTATCCTCTCGGCTGCACTTTTGGGCGATCCAGCCTTGTCTCAAGTTCGTAAAGCAGAAAAAATCGCACGCCTAAATCGTAGTACTCAGCGTTTACAATCTCTAATTGATAGTTTGTTATTAATGGCAAAGCTTGAATCAGGAAAAATGGTTCTTAAATATACAAGTATCAATCTCAATCAAATGTGTTTAGCTTTAGCTGAAGATTTTGAAGCGATCGCTGCCCAAAAGAATCTAGAGATTATTGTCCAATTACCTGAAGAGAGTCAATCAAATCCTCAAGCACCACAAGTAAACGTAGATATATCGATATTTCGTCGAATTCTCGATAATTTGCTATCAAATTCGATCAAGTTCTCTCCCTCTAATAATCAAATTATTGTCACTGTGGAATATCCCGAATCTGGTGGTGCAAATATCAGCGTGATTGATCGGGGAATTGGCACAACGGATGAAATGAAATTAGTAATTTTTGATAAATATGAGATTGGTACACCTGTACAGAATACGGCGCAATTAGGTTTAGGCTTAGCATTTTGCAAATTAGCGATCGAGGCTCATGGAGGTAGTATTTCGGTAAAAAATAATGAACCTCAAGGCTCAATTTTCACGATCGCTATTCCCCAACACAACAATTAGTCGCCATCTAACCAGTTTAAAATCTCATAATTGACCCGTTCAGGATTATCATCATGGGCGCAATGCCCCGTTTCGGCGATATAGATTAAGGTGCTATTAGGCGCATATTTACTCAATCTCGTCCCCTCCGATGGTGGAATCAAGCGATCGCAACTTCCCCATAAAATCAATAACGGAACTTGTAACTGCGATAAGGCTTCCGTCAAACTTGGTGAATAGTTCGGTTGATTGAGACTGCGGTTTAAGCGCACAAAAGCTTCAGCAGCTTGGCGATCGCGAGCAGGTTTGGCAATGATTTCCACTAGCTCATCATCAACGCGATCGCGATTACAGTACACAATTGATTTGAGAATAAACCGAATTAACCAAGGTTGTCTAATTAAATAGAATAATGGCTTTACAAAAATTGCGGACACGATCGCTTTGACAAATCGTTCAAGCGGACGCAACCACTTGGGAACCATGTCGGTAAAGGCGGCGATATCAGGGAGGCTAATCGTAATTACTTTTGTGACAATTTCAGGATGCTCACTAGCAGCGATCGCCGATACTAATGCGCCAATGGAATTCCCCACAATCACCATTGGTTCACCAATAAAGTTTTGCCAAAACTGGAAAACCTGCTCTACCCACAAATGGATCGAATAGCGGATTGCGGGTTTCTCGGAATTACCAAACCCTAATAAATCAATGGCATAGACAGTATGATTTTTAGTTAGGGCAGGGATATTATCGCGCCATTGGTCGAGGGCTGCACCAAATCCATGAATTAATAAAATTGGTGGTTTATTGCTCTCAGGATTGCTCGATTTACTAACTGCATAGCGCGATCGCCATCCCTGAAAATCCCAATCACCATATTCCAAACCATTAACTCGATTTACTCTATTCATAACTCTCAACAAACTCTCAACCCCAAATTTTCCCTGCTTCCTTAATAAAAAGGCTCGCAAAGCGAGCCTTTTTAACTAACCTTTAGCGCGTACCAATTGACCATCACTATTAACGTGCAACCCACATTCCTGATTGCTCATTTCCCACCACCAACGACCAGCACGGAGATCTTCCCCCTCAGCGATCGCTCTAGTGCAGGGCGCACAACCAATGCTAGGGAAATTTTGATCGTGGAGGGCATTGTACGGCACATCATTTGCCCGAATATATTCCCAAACCTGCTCATTTGACCAATCGATCAGGGGATTAATCTTGGCAATATTGCGATCGCCATCTAGCTCAACGGTTTCCATCGTCGAACGATTGGCTGTTTGATCGCGGCGTAGCCCTGTAATCCATGCGTCTAGACCTTTTGTAGCCCGCCCCAGTGGCTCCACTTTCCGAATGTAACAACACTGTTTACGATTTTCCACGCTGTCATAGAACAGGTTGATCCCCTTGGCACTGACCATCTGCTCCACTGCTTCTGCCTGTGGGAACATAATCCGCAATTGCAGTTGAGGATATTTTTGCTGCACCTTAGCAATTACGTCATAGGTTTCGCTATTGAGGCGACCTGTATCGAGAGTGAATACATTGGCATCAGGTTGAATTTTGGCGATCATGTCGATTAAGACGACATCTTCGGCTCCAAAGCTAGATGCGAGAGCAATTTTAGAATAGTTGCCTAGCGCCCATGTGAGAACCTCTTGAGGCGTTTTGGCTTTGAGTTGCGCGGCGGCGCTGTCGATGTCAGTTTGCAAAGTCATTATTTCGCTGATAAATCCTACAGTATTTTTTTATGATTAGTTTTGTTTGGATTCCGAACCATCGATGATGCGTTGGAACAGATAACCTGTACCTCGCGCTGTCAGAATCAACTCAGGATTGCTGGGATCTTCCTCAAGCTTAGCGCGTAAACGGGAGATGTGAACATCGACAACACGAGTGTCCACATGGCGTTCAGGGGTGTAGCCCCAAACCTCTTGCAAGATTTCGGCTCTGGAAAAAGCTTCACCCGATCGCCCGACCAATAACTCTAATAAACTAAACTCCATACCCGTTAAGCGAATCCGCTCATCAGACTTATAGACTTGACGCTTATTAGTGTCAATTTTGATCGTATTAATATGAATCACGCCAGAACTAGGAATACCTGATGTGCCATTGCGATCGAAGCGACGCAATACTGAACGAATCCGCGCTTCCAACTCCTTCGGCGAAAACGGTTTCACAACATAATCATCTGCACCTAATTCCAAGCCCGTAATGCGATCGGCGACATCACCTAGAGCCGTCAGCATGATGATCGGGATATCAGATTCTTTGCGTAACTCTTGACAGACTCCATAGCCATCAAGCTTGGGCATCATCACATCAAGCACAACTAAATCAGGATTTTCTTGATGGAAAACTTCGATCGCTTCTTCGCCATCTGCGGCGGTGACGACCTCGTAACCGATCATCGACAAACGTGTTTCCAGAATCCGACGAATACTTGCCTCGTCATCTACAACTAGAATTTTTTCCTTATGGTTTTCCAAGCCAGTTTACACTCCATTATGTTGCTAGCTGTAATTCAGTAAAATTTTATGAACTTACATATTTATTTAACTAAGTTTACAAGAAATCGGTCGTTACAATCCGAAAACAAAACTTAAAGTTTCAGAATAAACTTAATATAACCATAAGTTAGCAAAGAAACGAATTATGCGTTATCCTAGACAAGCTGTTAAAAAACACACGCTTAAGGTTTCGGGTGTTTAGAGTTATTTATAACTCCTAAATTCCATCTTAGGCGCAAGGATAAACCCGAACAATAGGAGAAAAATTAAATGGGAGTCGTCACCCTAGCCCAGTTGCTAGAGTCTGGAGTTCACTTCGGGCATCAAACCCGTCGTTGGAACCCCAAGATGGAGCCTTACATCTTTACTGAGCGTAATGGCGTTCATATCATTGACCTTGTGCAAACTGCACAATACCTCGAAGAAGCTTATGCATACTTGCGTCAAGCTTCTGAGCAAGGCAAAAAAGTATTGTTTGTTGGCACAAAGCGTCAAGCTGCTGGTCTGATTGCTCAAGAAGCAGCCCGTTGTGGTAGCTACTACATCAACCAACGCTGGTTAGGTGGAATGCTCACCAACTGGACAACAATCAAAACTCGTGTCGATCGCCTCAAGGATCTCGAACGTCGTGATGATAGTGGAGCACTTGATCGCCTTCCTAAGAAAGAAGCATCGACCCTACGTCGTGAAATG